>CAZSAS010000072.1:3497-4990 GCA_964604855.1 uncultured Methanosarcinales archaeon | reverse complement strand
TCGCTGCCATCGATCATTCCTTCGGTTTCGCGGCGGATTTAGCGGGCGCCGCAGGCTTCGCTTTCACGGTGTCCTCCGCAGGCTTCGCCGCTGCCGGCTTCGCTGTCGCTTCCTTCACCGGCTCGCTCTGCTTCCCGTCCTTCTTCGCTGACGCCTTCCGCTTGAACCGCCGTTTCTCGTCGGTGAGCTCGATGAGGAGGCAATTGCCCGGGCGTTGGGGATAGGGCGCGCTTCCACCCTGCTTCTTCGCGCTCTCGATCTTCGCGACGATGAGTCGCGCGTTCCTGGTGTCGACGCGCTCCACTTTGCCTTCCTTCCCCTTGTGCGAGCCACGCAGGACCTTGACCTTGTCCCCTACACGGACGCGGAGGGCCCGGACGCCGTGCTTCTCCCGGAGCTGCTTGCTCAGATGGCTCTTGAGCTGGCTGCCGAGGAGGTGGTCGGGGAGGTTGTGCACATACTTGCGCTGCTTGCGCGGCTGCGTGCTCCCCTTCCATTTCGTCGAATGCGTCTGTTTCATCCCTTCACCTTGCGTCTCTCGGTCCGTGATGCTCGTCTACAGTATGATGCTCGCCACTTTCGCGATGCCGGGCCAGCGCCCGCACGCCTCCTTGGCGATCGGTCCCTTGAAGATCGTGCCTTTCGGGTTGCCCTTGTTGTCCTTGAGCACGACCGCGGCGTTGTCCTCGAACTTGACGCGCGTCCCGTCCGGACGCCGATAGCTCTTCTTCTGGCGGACGATGATGGCGAACACGACCTGCTTCCGCATGTCCGGCCTGCCTTTCTTGACCGAGGCCATGACGAGGTCGCCCACGCCTGCGGCAGGGAGGCGTCCCTTCCTGGTCTTCAGCCCGACGACCGAGAAGACCTTGAGGAGCTTGGCGCCGGAGTTGTCACAGGTCACGACCTGCGTCCCGACGGGGATCGCCCTGCTCATGTTCGCCTTGATCGCCTTCATGTCTCGTCAACTCGGTGTTTCTCGTTCAGTGTTTCCTGATGACGACGAAGCTCTTCGTCTTGCTGAGGGGCCTCGTCTCCATGATGATGACGGTGTCGCCGACTTTCGCGTCGATCTCGTCCGGGTTGTGCGCCTTGACCTTGCTGTAGCGGCGCTCGTACCGCTGGTACTTGGGCACGTAGGTGCGACGCTCCCATTCGACCGTGACGGTGCGGCGCATCTTGTCGCTCACGACCTTGCCGGTGAACGTCCTGCCGTGGGTGCGGAAGCCGTCCGGAGCCTTGCGCGCGTCGTTCCCCGTCTTCTTGCCCGTCGCCTTTTCAGCGCCTTTCTCCGCCTTCTCCGTTGTCCCCTTCTCCTCCTTCGCGCCGTGCGCTTGCGAGGGGGCGGGTGCAGCGGGTTTGCTGCTGACGGGGGACTCTGCTGGCGTCGCTTTCTGCGCTGCAGGCTCTGCTGTGGGTTTCTTCGCCGCTTCCTTCTTGTCTGCCATGGTCATTCACTTCATTCCCGGGTTGTCGGCAAGCCGCCAACCATG
>CAZSAS010000072.1:0-3487 GCA_964604855.1 uncultured Methanosarcinales archaeon | reverse complement strand
CATCTCCTTCCTCTGGGCCCTCGGGGCTGGATGATGTCGATCGTGTCTGCGCTGAACCCGAGCGCGATGAGGTCGTCCTTGATGGTGCGGAAGTGGTCGCCCTGCAGGCTGACCTCGCCGTTCTTCCCGGTGCCGCCGCAGGCGAGCTTGTTCTTGAGCTTCTTGGCGAGGTCCTTGATGTCCACTTCATGCTCATTGATGCCGCTGATGACCGTGTAGGTCTTCCCGAATTTCCGGCGGTCGATGCTGACGGTGATGCGCTGGCTCTCCTTGGCGATATCCTCCCAGGAGCTCAGCTCTTTCGGCAGGCCGGTAATCGGGTCGATGTCGGTCATTCTTTGCTCTTCACCTCTCGCTGGATGGTCTTGATACGCGCGACTCTCCGCTTGAGCTGGGTTATCTTCCCCGCTTCTTTCGCGGCGCCGCCGGTCGCCACTTGGGCGTTGAGCTTGATCAGCTCCATGCGGGCCTTCTCGAGCTCTTTCCGCAGCTCATCAGGCGACCTCTTGGCCAGTTCCGCGTGGGATTTGTTCGTCATTCTACTCCTTCGTCCCGGCTGGCTTTCCGGCCTTCGGGGCTTCCTTCTTCTCAGACGCGGCCTCTTCGGACGCGGCAGCCTTCTCGTCCTTCCCCTTCTTTTGTGGACTGGGAGATGGCTCCGGAGCGGGTGCGTCGTCGGATTTCCCGTCCTTCTTCGCCTTCTTCTCGGTCGGGACCTTCTTCGCAGGAGCCTTCTTCTCGGGCTTGGCGGCCGGCTTCTCCGCACCGTCTTCGGACGCGGCCATCTCGGGTGCGGCTTCCGCCAGTTCTGCTTCCATCTCCGCCTTCTCCGCGCCTTTGACTTCCTCGATGGTCGGCGCGTCCGGTTCCTGGATGAGTATCTGGTCCGGCAGCTTCGTGGTGGGCGGCATGATGCTGACCTTGACGCCGACCGCGCCCGACTTGAGTACCGCCGTCTTGTACGCGATGTCCACGCCGGTGATTGCGACGTCGCCACACTTCTTCAGGTAGCCCTGGTAGAAGCGCCAGACACGGGCGCGCTGGCTCGGGACCTTGCCGCTGATGAGTATCTCGACGCCGAGTGCGCCGGCGGCCATGACGTCGCCGACCGCGCGGTGGCCGACGCCCTTGAAGCGTTGGCTGCCGAAGCGTTCCATACTGTTCACGATCATCTCCGCGATGATGTTGGCGTCGAGGCCGATGTTCTCGACCTCTTCGATCTCGATCTGCGGATTGTCGAGGTTGAACTCGGTCTTGAGCGCCTCAGTGAGCTTCTGGATGTTGCTGCCCGCCCTCCCGACCACGAGTCCCGGCCGCGAGGCGCGGATGATGATCTTGTCGCCGAGCGGGGTGCGTTGGAGCTTGATGCTGCTGAGGCCCACTCTGGAGAGCTGCGCGCTCACGAATTCCTTGATGCGGAACTCCTTCAGGTTCTGAGTTATGAATTTGCGCTCAATCGCCATCCTTGTTCACCGATTCTGACTTCTTCCCCTTCTCCGCCTTCGCGCCGTGCGCTTGCGAGGGGGCGGGTACAGCGGGTTTGCTGCTGGCGGGGGACTCTGCTGGCGTCGCTTTCTGCGCTGCAGGGCCGTCCTTCTTGTCCGATTCTTTTGCAGGTGTCTCTTCCTTCGGTGCCTCCTTGAGCACCTCCTTCACCTTGACGCCCTTGGGGGCCTTCTTCGCGCGCTTCTCCGTCTCGTCGGTCTCGGCGAGCACCATCTCGATGTGCGTGCTCTTGCTCTGGCGACCGCGCTTGCGGCCGGAGCGGATCTGGCCATTCGCCTCGTTCGCCACGACGTTCACGAGCTGGAGGGGCGAGCCGAGCGCCTTGTTCTCGGCATTCGCGAGGGCCTGCTTGAGGAGCTGGAGGAACGCGGTCGCAGTCTTGAGCGGGTACTTGCCCGGACCGATGCCACGCTTGTGGCCGGCGCCGTTCGTGAAGCGCGTGAACGGCACTGCCGCCTTCTTGGCGATGACCGCCTCGAGATAGCGCTCGGCGCGGTCGCTGCGCATGCCGCGGAGCTTCTTCGCCAGCTCGACGCTCTGCTTGAAGCTGATGCTCTCGCCGCGCCGTGTCGCGCGGGCCATCCGCTCCGGGTCGTACTGGTGGTAGGAGTATCCCATGCAGCATCACGTCTGTCTCATCACTTCTTCTCGCCCTTCTTTGCGGTCACGCCCGCGCCGCTGTGCTTGGCGGACTTGCGGGTCAGGGCGAACTGGCCGAGCCGGTGCGCGACCATCTCGATAGTCACCATGACCTGGACCCATTCCTTGCCGTTGTGGACAAGGATGGTCTTGCCGATCATGCTCGGCAGGATGATCATCTCGCGGGCGTGCGTCTTCACCCTGTCGCGCTTCGCCAGCTTCTTGAGCAGATTCTGCTCCTCCTTGGTGAAGCCGCGGCGCATCTTGCGGCGCTCGCTGCTCGGGAACAGGAGCGCGAGCTCGTCCATCGTGAGTGCTTGGAGCTCCTCTGTGTTCTTGCCCCGGTAGGTGAATTCCTTGCGTGCCATGATGATCCTCTGGTGACTTGTTCCGGTATCCTGTTCTCTTACTTGTTCCTTCCCGTGTGCCGCGGATGGAGCATGCCGACCTTGCGGCCGGGCGGCGCGTTCTTCGGCGCGATCGTCGGCCGGCCCTTGCGGCCGGTACGCTTGCCGCCGAGCGGGTGGTCCACTGCGTTCATCGCTGTCCCCGAGACGAGGGGCCATATCTTGTTCTTGGCTTTCATCCGGTGGAAGGCGGTGCCGGCCTTGAGCAGCGGCTTCTCCTTCCGGCCACCGCCAGCGACGACGCCGAGCGTGGCCTTGCAGTTGGGGTTGAAGGTCTTGGTCTTCTTGCTCGGGAGCTGGATGATGACGCCCGCTTTCGTCTTGCCGGTGATGCGCGCGACGCCTCCGGATGAGCGGACGAACTTCCCGCCATCTCCCGGCTGGGCCTCGATGTTATAGATGAGGCTGCCTTCCGGCAGGCTCTTGAGCGTGAGGGTGTTGCCGATCTCCATCGGAGCGTCGTTGCCGATCCTGATCTCCTGGCCGACCCTGACGCCTTCCGGCGCGATGATGAGCCCGGCGGCGCCGTCCTGATATTTCACCTTGGCGAGGGGCGCTGTGTGGAGCGTGCTGTGGATGAGGCTGAGGATGACGGCGCTACCGCGGTCCTGGACCTTTGCCGTGCCGACGCTGCGGAAGCTGTGCCGCTTATAGGTGGAACTGCCCTTGCCGCGCCGTTGTTGGATCAGGTTCTTGCCCATGGTTCATCCTCGTTACATGAGTCCGAGCTTGGTGGCGACGTCGATGGCCGGCGTCTCCGGCGCGAAGCGCACGATTGCTCGTTTCTCGCCTTTCGGCGTCGTGATCGTGTTGATGCTCGCGACTTTCGCCTTGAAGAGCGACTCGAGCTCTTGCTTGATCGTCTGCTTGTTGGCGCTACGTTCGACGACGAAGATGAGCTTGTTCTCCGACTCGATGCTCTTGATGCTCTTCTC
>CAZSAS010000071.1:0-5002 GCA_964604855.1 uncultured Methanosarcinales archaeon | reverse complement strand
CCGGCCTCGTCCGGACGAAGAAGGAAGGCAAGTACTTGCGCTGCTGCCTCGCGGACGAAGCGAGGGTCAAGGGAGTGCTCCAAGAAACGTGAGGGATGACCATGAAAACGATGAAGAAAAGCATGCTGGCGAAGCTTCTGGAGAAGCTGGACACGAAGCTCGAGACCAAAGCGAAGAAGCAATGCTGTGACGGGAAATGCTCGAAGGAGTAGCCGTAGCGTTCGGACTCGACCCGGCGACGCGCCTCGTCGCCACCCTGCTCTACTTCGTGGAGGACAGCGTCAAGATCCTCGCGCTCCTCTTCGTCCTGATAGCGGCGATCGGCTTCGCGCGCAGCTTCATCAGCGCGGCGCGCGTCAAGCGGGCGTTGAGCGGCAACAAGGCCGCGGCCCATCTGAGCGCCGCCCTGTTCGGCGCCCTCACCCCGTTCTGCAGCTGCAGCAGCATCCCGCTCTTCCTCGGCTTCCTCGAGGCCGGCGCCCCGCTCGGCCCGGCGCTCAGCTTCCTCATCACCTCCCCGTTGATCAACGAGTACCTCGTCGTCCTCATGGCCGCGCTGTTCGGCCTGAAGATAGCGGCCTTGTACGTCGCGGCAGGCCTCGCATTGGGCATCCTCGGCGGCTGGCTCCTCGGCCTCATGCATCTCGAGAAGCATCTCGTCCCGGACCTCGTCGCGGCGAAGGCGAAAGAGCGCGCCTTCCGCTCCTGGAAGGAGCGCGCGCGATACGGCCTCGACGAAGCGAAATCAATCACGGGCAAGCTCTGGCCCTGGGTCCTCGTCGGCGTCGCGCTCGGCGCCGTCATCCACAACTACGTGCCGCAGGCGTTCATCGCCAGCCTCGTCGCCACGACCGGCGTGTTCGGCGTCCCGCTCGCGGTCCTGCTCGGCGTCCCGATGTACGGGAGCGGCGCCGCGCTCGTCCCGATCGCGATGGAGCTCTTCCAGAAAGGCGTGCCGCTCGGCAGCGCCATGGCGTTCCTGATGGCCGTCACGGCCCTCAGCCTGCCCGAGGCGATCATCCTGCGCCGCGCGATGAAGCTCAAGCTCATCGGCATCTTCTTCCTCGCCACGGCCATCGGCATCGCGGCCATCGGCTTCCTCTTCAACCTGCTCTAGGCCCGCACCGTCTCCCACGTGTCGCTCGCGTCGTGGAAGACGTGCGCCACCCATTCCCGCGTCGTCGCGCCGATCCCGGCGAAGCGGCGCTGGCATTCCTCCTCGAGGGAAGGGTTGAAGAGCGGATTCTCCTCGTGCGCGCGCCAGACGCTGTCGACCCAGGCGGCCATCGAGCCGTGCTCGGCAATAAGGGCCATGCACACCTTGGCATTCTCGATGACCCGGGAGATCTTCGCCCTGTTCTTGATCATGCCCGGCTTGCCGAGCACGTCGTCGAGAGAAAGAGCCGCCACTTTCTTGACGGCGAACCCGGAGAATGCTGTCGTGATGGCCGGCCAGCGCTCCACCACGAGCGCGTAGTTGAAGCCCATGATGAAGATGATGTGCGCGAGCAGCTCGAGATGGCCCGCGTCCGTCCGCGGCTTGGGCGGCACCTTGTAGGTACGCATGGGAAGGGAGAAAGGAACGATGTTTAAATTTGTGCGCTTGAACTCACAGCCCGAGGATCTTCAGCACGACGAACAGGGGCCAGATCAGCGCCTTGAGGATGCCGAGCACGCCCATCCAGAAGCCGGTGGCGAGCGAGAGGTAGTGGATGGCCGCGCCCAGAGCCCCGAGGAAGTAGAACGCGCCGAAGCACGGCGAGGCGTTCATCCCGGGCTTGCAGCACTCGTCCTTCCCGCGCGTGAGCAGGTTGTCCTTCATCTCTTGCTTGACGGTCTTCTTCGCAGCCATACGTATCATCTCCGCAGTCTTCTCCTCCCTTCGCCCGCGCAGCCGTTTTTATGGTTTTTCTTGCACGACGCCACATTATCTTCAATATAGAAAATATCTCTTCCCTCTCCAACATCTTTTTATAATTCCCGGGTATCCGCGCTGATAAGGGGGTGGATGAGGAGCACGCCCTTGTAGCGAGGTTCACCATGATCGACATCCCGGCAGCGGACATCAAGCGCAAGATCACGGAGGCGAAAGGCCTCACCGAAGAGCAAATCGACGCGAAGATCAAGGAGAAGCTCACGCAACTGGCCGGCCTCATCAGCGAGGACGGCGCCGCGCACATCATCGCGAACGAGCTCGGCGTCGAGATCGTGAAGACGCAGGGGCCTGCCACCATCGCGGACATGTTCCCCGGCATGAAGAACGTCACCGCGACGGGCAAGCTCACGCGGAAATACGAGCTCCGCACCTTCGACAAGAACGGCCGGCAAGGGAAGGTGGCGAGCTTCATGCTCGCCGACAGCACCGGCCAGATCCGCGTCACCCTGTGGAACGACCAGACCGACACGTTCGACAGCCTCAACGAGGGCGACACCCTCCGCATCAGGAACGCCTGGGTCAAGGAGAACCGGGGCTACAAGGAGCTCCACCTCAACACGGACAGCAAGCTCGAGCAGAACCCGGCGGGCGTCGCGGTCGGCGACATCAAGACGCGAGGCTACGACGGCCCGGTGAAGGAACGCAAGCAGGTGAAAGAGCTCGCCGGCGACGAGCAGAACGTCGAGCTGCTCGGCACGATCGTCCAATTGTACGACCCGCGCTTCTTCGACGTCGACCCGGACACGGGCAAGCGCGTCACGGACGGCCACGAGGGCGCGAAGCAGACGAACTACGTGATGAACGCCATCCTGGATGACGGCACCGGCAATATCCGCACCACGTTCTGGAAGCAGCAGGCGCAGCGCCTCCTGAAGAAGACGGACGAGGAGATGCTGCAGTACCAGGACAACCCCTCGGCGTTCGAGCAGGTGAAGACCGACATGCTCGGCGAGATCGTCAAGATCGTCGGTCGGTGCAAGAAGAACGACACCTTCGACCGCGTCGAGTTCACGGCCAACCTCGTCTTCACCGACGTCGACCCGGAAGAGGAGCTCAAACGGCTCAACGAGGAGAGCGCGACGAAGGTCGAGGCGAGCGAGGCCGTCCCGGCCGAGAAGGCCGCGATGAAGGCCACGCTGCAGGAGCCGCAACACGCGAAACGCACCGAGGTGGAGGCCGAGACGGACGTGATTGAGGCCGACGCTGACGACGACGCCTCCGTGGGCATCGAGGAGGGGGTGACGCGCACCCTCGACGAGGAGGACGTCATCTCCTTGGACGACCTCGAGGACCTGGACGAGAAGCTCTAGGAAAAGCATTAAAACCCCTCCCCCCGTCATTCTCGTCATGAACCGGCTCACCGTGCTCGCCTGGGTCGCCGCCATCGTCGCGCTCGTCGCCCTCGTCGTCTCCATGGCCGTGCCGACCCGCACCGTCCTGCTCAGCTTCGACGTCACGAACGAGAGCGCCGACGACCTCGCGTTCATCACCACGACGCTCGCGCAGTACAACGCCACCGCCACCTTCTTCCTGCCCGGTCAGTGGGCGGAACGGCACCCGGAACTCGTGCAGGCGCTCGCCGAACGGTACGAGGTGGCCTGCAGGACGATGACCCTCCCCCGATTGCCGGAGATCAACGACAGCCAGGTCGCGTGGGAGCTGAGCGCGTGCAAGCGCATCCTGGAGAACCTGACCGGCCAGCCGGTGGCCGGCTTCCGCGCCCCGTACGGCCTGCTGGACGAGCGCGCCGCCGCCCTCCTCCCGGAGCTCGGTTACGCCTATGACGCGAGCGCGACCGAGAACTACGCCTGGTTCACGCCCACGCCGGGCGTGCCGGAACTCGCGGTGAGCAGCCTCGGCCCCTTCCCGCACGCCCTCCTCGCCGCGCTCGGCGACATGGGCTACTTCCTCATGCGCCAGGACAGCGACGACCAGGTCAGTCTCTCCTTCGAGCCGTGGAGCGTCCAGCGGCACCGCGGCGCGTTCCAGTACCTTATCGGCAGCTACGCGGACGCCCATGTCGTGTTCCTCGAGCACCGCCACGCGCTCCCGGACACGGCCGAGCCCGCCCGGCCGCTCACGCCGGACCTGTACGAGCACCCGGAACAGCTCCTCGTGCCGGTCACGGAGCAGTAGCCACCGGAACTCCACCGAAACCCGTTGAAACCCCCGGATTCTCGCATCTCAGCACCCCATCCTTTCCGGGAGCACTGGACATCCATGCGCAGCGCTTTTTAATCAGCACGCCAAAACACCCTTGTCGCGAGAGCGGCCTCCCCCAGCCCCCGGACGGCTCAGCAACCATCGCCGTCCCGGGCGCTCCTTCCGGAGCGCGGGAGCAAAGCGAAAGCACAGGAGGTGTCGAGTATGACACAAAACGAAAGTACTGAGAAGTATGGGCAGAACCTGCCCATCAAGAAGTTCCGGGCCGGCGCGGTCGTCGCGACCGTGTGGAACAACAAGGCGAAGGACGGCGACGGCGAATACCAGACCGTCACCTTCGACCGGAGCTACAAGGACAAGGACGGCGCGTGGCAGCGCACGACTTCTCTCAAGATGAACGACCTGCCGAAAGCGGCGCTCGTGCTCCAGAAGGCGTACGAGTACATCGCCCTCGCCTCCGAACTCGAGGCCTAACATTTTTTCCAATACCTTAATAATCGGACAGGTGATACCCATGGATGCGGAAGCAATCGTTATACAGGAAGAGATGGAGCCCGTCGTGCAGGCGACGAAGGTGGTGAAGAAGAAGATGAAGACGCCGGTCAAGAGCCAGGAGGACGAGATCATGGAGCTGCCGGGCGTGGGTGCAGCCACGGCCGAGAAGCTGATCAGCGCGGGCTTCGACGACCTCATGAGCATCGCCGTCGCGACGCCGGGCCAGGTGGTGGACGCGTCAGGCGTGACGGAAGCCACTGCCAGGAAGCTCATCAAGGCGGCGCGCGACCGCCTGGACATGGGGTTCATCTCCGGCACGGACGTCATGGCGAAGCGGAACGCGGTGCAGAAGATCAGCACCGGTGTCGCCACGTTCGACGCCATGCTCGGCGGCGGCTTCGAGACCGG
>CAZSAS010000070.1:2103-5013 GCA_964604855.1 uncultured Methanosarcinales archaeon | reverse complement strand
CTGGTGAACATCCTGCTCCACCGCACGATGGAGCGCGCAAGGAAGCATCTCAAGGTGAGCGACCGGACACGGTTCACGCTCCTCGCCCAGTTCTCCACCCTCGGCATCTACCTCATCGGCATCGGCTTCGCCGGCAGCTTCATCCCGCCCTTGCGCAACCTCAGCGTCAGCCTCTTCGCGGGCGCCGGCATCCTCGCCGTCGTCGTGGGCTTCGCCACGCAGAAGACGCTCGGCAACCTGGTGAGCGGGATGATGATCGCCATCTACCAGCCCTATCGCATCGGCGACAAGATCAGGTTCGGGGACGAGTACGGCGAGGTCGGCGATATCACCCTGCGGCACACGGTCATCAAGACCTGGGACAACCGACGCGTCGTGGTGCCGAACAGCAAGATGGACGAGGAGGTGATCAACAACCTCACCATCGAGGACCCGAAGATGCTCGGCTGGCTCGACATCGGCATCAGCTACGACAGCGACATCGGTCTCGCGCGGAAGATCATGGTGGAGGAGGTCCACGCGCACAAGGACTTCCTCGACAACCGGACGGCCGCGGAGGTGCTCGAGGAGGACGACCCGGTCAAGGCGCGCGTGGTGGAATACGCGGACAGCAGCATCAAGCTCCGGCTCTACTACTGGGCGGCCGACCAGCCGACGAACTGGCGGATGCGCACCGACCTGCTCGAGCGCATCAAGAAACGCTTCGACAAGGAGGGCGTCGAGATCCCCTTCCCCTACCGCACCATCGTGGAGAAGAGGCACCTGGCGAAGCCGAAGCGGCTGTCGAAGACCGCTGCACGGAAGTCGCCTGGCGCGGTACGGGGGAAGACCAGGACGAAGAAAGGCAAGGAGAAAGGCAAGGGCACGATCGCGAAGCTGCGCTCCGCCTCCATGAGCAAGAGCGTCGAACGTATGCAGCAAGGCGGCAGCCCCCCGCTCTCTCCCGAAGGCGGCCCCTCGACCCCGGGACCGGGCGCGTGACGCCTCCACGAATCGACAGCAAGCTTTATAAACACCCCGTTGTTCTCGCGCACCCATGGCATCCATGGCGCTGAACGTTCTCGAGAAGAAGAAGAACCGCCTCGTCTTCGAGCTCCAAGGCGCGGACCACACGCTCTGCAACGCGCTCAAGACCGAGCTGTGGAACGACGACGAGGTCAAGATCGCCACCTACGCGGTCAAGCACCCACTCCTCGCGGTCCCGAAGTTCATCATCGAGACGAAGAGCAAGGAGGCCACGACGGTGCTCCTCGCGGCCGTCGCTCGCCTCAAGAAGGACTACAAGGGCTTCGCAGCCGCCTTCGCGAAGGTCTGAGTTTCTAGATATGCTTCTAATTTATGAGAGTCTCCTGTTTCTATTGATTAATGACTATACACTTTAATCATTGTCAGTTCCCGCAACAACTTTTATTAACCGGAAAAACTCCGAGACAGGTATGGGGGGGACGAACGGACTGCACGGCACCAAGCTCCTCGAGCTCGCGCGCATCGCCATCGAGACGCGCTTCACCAGGAAGGAGATAGACCTCGAGCGCTACAAGGAGCTCTCGGAAGAGCGCGGCGTCTTCGTCACGCTCACCAAGGACGGCGAGCTGCGCGGCTGCATCGGGTATGTCGAGCCCATCGGTTCGCTCAGGAGAGACGTCGTCCGCGCCGCACGCGCCGCGGCCTTCGACGACCCCCGCTTCCCCGCCGTGCAGCCGGAAGAGCTCGGCGAGATCCGCGTCGAGGTCAGCATCCTCACCCCGCCCGAGAGAATCAGCGCGAAGAAGCCCGAAGCGCTGCTCAAGAGCATCCGCATCGGCACGGACGGGCTCATCATCACGCAACGCTTCCATCACGGGCTGCTCCTGCCGCAGGTGGCGAGCGAGTATGGCTGGAATGCAGAGACCTTCCTCGAACACCTCTGCATGAAGGCGGGCCTGCCGCGCGGCGCGTGGAAGGACAAGGAGACCGTCATCGAATCTTTCCAGGCAAACATCTTCACGGAAGAATAGCGAGTAAGGATGAAGCAGGAATGAGAGACCGCTCCGACGCTAGTCACGGCTACTCGACGTCCTGGAAGCAATCAGGGCAGCTCGTGACGCCGCGCAGCTCGCGCAGCTTCTCGGAATAGTTCCCGCAGAGCTCGCACTCGCCGCTCTGCAGGGACTCGGCGAAGCCCGGCTTCCGCTCGGCCTCGCGGATGTCGTACTTCTCCGCGATGAGCTCGAAGAGCTGGGGCTGCACCCGGAGGATGTCCTTCAGCGTGGCGAAGCCGTCGTTCAACCCGCCGAGCTGGCTCTTCGCACCCGTCTGGACGCTTCTCTTCCTCCTGATGGGGATAACCCTCTACCTCCTCTGGACGAACAAGGCGCCGTGGCCCGTCTTCGCGCTCTTCGCCCTCCAGTTCGTGCTCAACATCCTCTGGAGCGCCCTCTTCTTCGGCCTCCGCAGCCCGGGGGCGGCCCTCATCGAGATCGTCATCCTCTGGCTCGCCATCCTCGGAACCGCGATCCTCAACTTCTCCATCTGGCGCCTCAACTAGAGTTTCCGGCTGTCGATGGCCCAGTGCAAGAGGGCCTGGCGTTGACGCGGCCGACAAGAAAGATCGCCTTTCGCGCAATGCTTCTTCACCTGCGCGACGTGGCGGCTCATCGCCTTCCAGCGCTTGATCTGGCGCTCGTCATCCTCGCTGCGGCGGCCGAGCCAGTAGCGGCAGTACCATTGGAACCAGCCGAGCGGGTCCTGCTCGCGGATCCAGCCCTTCGCCTCCCAGTACACCAATGGCTTCGACGCGGCCACCTTGAAATAGTTGAGCCCGGGCTCCTTCTGCCACTTCGCCAGCTTCGCCTTGGCGAACCACTCCTTCGGGAACTCGTCGGGGATCTCGCCGGCGCTTGCTCCCGGCGAATCAATATCCAACATCGC
>CAZSAS010000070.1:0-2093 GCA_964604855.1 uncultured Methanosarcinales archaeon | reverse complement strand
GATCTCGCCGAAGTAGTCCCCTTCGAAGACGCCCACCTCGAGCATCTCCTGCGGCGAGAGATCCGGGCGGAAGTCAGGAGCGAAGTTCTTGCCCGCAGGCTCTGAAAGCTCGTAGGTGTAGCCCTGCTGGTGGGCATCGTTGACGGTGACGCATCCCATAGATGGGATGAAAGAAGCGTTCATTAAAAAGATGGCGTTTAAAGGGTTTAATAGTTGACGAGTATCTCGACGTCCTTGCCGAAGATGCCCTTGAGGTTCTCGAAGATGGGCTCCTTGATGAAGGCCTTGTGCGGGATCTTCAGGTTGGCCAAGGCGTGCTCCAATTCCTCCAGGCTGCTCGTCTCGACTTCTCCGAGCGAGCCGTTCGGGTTGATCAGCGCCTTGGTGATTTCGCGCTCCTGCGCGTCGATGTCGTGCGTGATGTAGGCGTGCTTCTCGAGCAGCATGACCTCGCCGAACTTGCTGCCGTGCTTGACGCGGATACGCGTCCGTTCGATCTCGCGGCCGCGCTTCCGCTGGATGTGCTCGACCATGAACTTGAGCAGCTCGCGGCTGTCCTTTTTGACCTTGTGCGCGACGGCGATGGTGAGCTTGCCCTTGTCGTAGTCCAGCTTGGCCTTCTCGACCTCCTTCAGCACGCGGAGGTACTTCTCCGGGATGATGCCGGCGTGGACGATCTCGCTCTCGAAGAGCTCGATCATCGCGGCATCAGACACCTTCTCGATGCCTTCGAGCTTGAGGATGTCGCGCACTACCGTCACGGTGGACTCCCAGACGTGGAGGACGTCCTCCTTCTCCTTCAGGTCCGTGATCTGCTCGAAGAGCTTCGCCAGCCGTTTCAGGTACTTGTCCACGCTCGCGACGAGGTCGTCCAATTCGGTGCCGGTGATGTCCTTCTTGACGAAGTGCTCCATGTCCTTCCGCACCTTGAGGATCTTCTCGAGGATCTTGACGTACTCGTCCTCGAGGAGCTTCTCCTTCTTGACGAAGACCTCGCGCATCAGTTCCGGCGTCTCCTTCGGCGTCGGCGGCGGCAGGCCGTAGAGCATGATGGCCGCCTGGCTCGGGGTGAAGGTTGCCCAGAAGCTGTCCTCCATCGCGACCTCGTTCATCTTGAACTTCATGCGCTGGAGCATCTGGTCGCCCGTCGCCTTGTACATGTCGATCGCTTCCGGGCTCGGCTTGACCTTGCCCATCTTGAGCAATTGCTTCCACGGCATGAAGATGCCGCGGTCGTAGAACGGGATGCCGTCGCGGAGGAAGGTGAAGATGATCGGGTTGGCCTCCTTGATGTTGTCCCAGAAGTCGGTCATGATGTAGACCTGGATGTTGAGCTTGTTCTTGATGCCGGTCATGTTCCCGGCGTCGATGCCCATGCCCACGATGATGGCGCGGAGCTTGTCCTTCAGCTCGGCACGGGTCATCTTCTTGACGTCGGTGTCGTCGATGACGATGAAGACGTCGATGTCGGATTCGGGCGTGGCGCGGCCCTGGACCAAAGAGCCAGCGAGGACGTAGCTGACGATGTACTTCTCGAACTTCTTCAGGACCATGCTCTTGTGGATCTCCGCGATCTTGACCGCTGCGAGCATGCCGCCGTCGTAGACCGGCGCGGCCATGGCGATCATCTGCAGCAGGTCGTACTTGGCGTCGTAGCACGCCTGCCAGAGCTCGCTCAATAATAGGACTTCGGGGTTGAGGCTCTTGTCGACGGCCTGGGCCTGCTCGGTGACGAGGCCCTGGAGGCGCTGCTGGAGCTCGGCCTTGCTCATCTTGGTGGAGTCGGAGTCGTCCATCAGCACGAGGACGTTGACCTTGTCCTTCATCTCGGGCTCCTTCGCCGGCGGCAGGAGCGCGATGCCCATGGTGTAGTCCTCGAACTTGGCCATCACCTTCTTCTTGAACCGGTCGAGCATGCCCTTGACGTGCTCGAGGCGCTGCTGCGCCTCATCGCTCAGCTTCTCCACGTCCGGGAGCGCCGCCTCGACGCCGGTGGCCGCCTCCGCCTTCTTTTCCGCCTGCTTCGCCTTCTTCACCGCCTTATTCGCCATGCGTATCGCTCCATGTCCAGAATCGTGAATCCTTTTTAAACA
>CAZSAS010000069.1:0-5026 GCA_964604855.1 uncultured Methanosarcinales archaeon | reverse complement strand
CTCAACAGCACCCGTTCCTTCGCCTTCAGTTCTCGCACGCATACCCCCCCGGGCGCATCGCCCCAGGGAAGACCTAGGAGGAGGAAGTCCTTAAACCTACCTTAGCAACAAAAAAACGGGTGCTTCAGAAAATATCTGAAACAAGAACCCCTTTTATAAATAAATGCGGAAAAACCGGAAAAACCAGGGTTCTACCCTGCAGAACTTCCTGAAACAACACAGTTTTTTCCGGGATAATTCATTCCGAGGCGAGGACAAATTATATATGTTTCAGGAACATTCCGGCATCATGCACCCGGTCGATGCGAACATCCTCGAGGCGTTCCAGCGCGACCCATCCCGGAGCTTCAGCACGACCGAGCTGGTGCGGGAGGTCTTCCCGAAAGACTACGCCGAGCTCCGCGACCGCATCACGAGCGCGGACCGGAAGACGCAACGCAAGGGCTACAACACGAAAGCCACGCTCCACCGCAACCTGCTCTACCACATCAACAAGCTCGTCCAGCAAGGACTGCTCGAAGTGGGCGGCGTGCGTGGCAAGGGGGAGAAGCTCTTCAAGCTCAGCATGCAGGAAGGCGAGCTCGTCGTCCAGGACAAGGGGCGCCGTATCGTCATCACCAAGCAGACCAGCATGACGACGCCCGTCGACGGGTACGAGAAGCGCGGCATCGTCAGGAAGTACGAGCCGAGCACCTGGCTGAACAAGCACGACGCCATCATGCTCGAAGGGCTCTCCTTCGACACGCCGGACGCGCTCCTGCAGCGCCTGCAGCAGGTGCTCCCCGTGGTGAGCGACGCCATCGCGATCAACCGGATGGAGCACGTTATGGGCAAGGCCTCGCCGGAAGAGCGCGAAGCGCTGCTCAAGCGCCTCGCGCACGACGCGCACGACTACGACGTGGCGCTCAGCCTGCTCTTCCACGTCCAGGCGGTCGAAGACGACGAGAGCATCCTCGAGCCGCTCAGACAGGTGCTCGGCGAGATGCCCGGACACCTCAACTTCATCTTCCACACCACGCCGCGGCTCCTCACCCGCAAGGAGGGCTTCTTCCGCGAGCTCTACAGGCTCTTCCACGACGAGCGGCGCAAGCTCACGCTGAAGAACAGCAGCATCGCGCCGCTCCCCATCTTCTTCGGCCGTGCAGGGCCGTACTCGTTCACGCCCGAAGACTGGGAGCACTACAAGGAACGACTGCGCGGCACGGTTGACGGCTGCGTCGTCGGCCAGACCAGCCTCGCCGTCGACATCGAGAAGTACCTCGGTGCGGGCGGCACCATCACCGGACTGCGCGAGCTCGCGGAACGCGCCGCGAACGCCTTCTTCGAAGCGGAAGAGCAGCGACGGAAGCACTTCGGCGAGCGGCCCGTGCTGCCCCTGCCGAGCCTCGACGCGGCCAAGGAGTTCCACAAGGTCGGGCGAGACTACCTGCGCTTCTGGAACGACTGGGAAGAGGCGGACAAGTACCCCCTCCTGGAGCTGCTGCAGAGCGTGAAAGACCGGCTCGCGGAGTTCAGCAGCATGCAGGAGACCATCTACAAGAGCTGCGGCCTGCCCATCAGGTTCCGGATCGGGCTCAGCACGAGCTTCGCCCGCTTCGACCAGGACTTCTTCAGCGAACGGCGCTACCGACAGACGGCCGTGTCGAACGTGAAGCAGCTCCAGACGACGGAGATGAAACGCTACCTCGAGATCCGGGAACGGCTGTACCAGCTCTTCGACGGGGCCGACCGGCTGCGCTTCTTCATCGCGCGCGGCGTCTCGGTGGAAGAGACGGCGCGCATCGTGCGCTACCTGCTCAGCGCGTACTCGCTGCCGAGCGTCACGCTCGACTTCAGGGGCAAGAGCGGCGAGATGAAACTCACGACCTTCATGGAGAGCTAGGATGGAAATCAGCGCCGAGACCATGATGGAGGCCTGGAAAGCCGCGATGCGGCGCATCCTCAGTCAGGGCCGGCGATTCGTGGACGACGACGGGAAGGCCTGCCGCGAAGTGCGGAACCTGGTCGTGACGGTCGAGAAGCCCTCCTCGACCGTGGACGGGGTGCGCGCGATGCGCGTCGTGCAGAAATGGCGCTACCCTTCCGAGAAGGAGCTCGCGAACATCATGCTCCACAAGGAGGCGGCGGGCATCTACGACTACCTCTACGGGCAGCGCATCTTCGCCTACGACGGTACGCTCAATCAAATCGACGAGTACGTCGTGCCGCTGCTCCAGCAGAGGCCGGAGACGCGGCGCGCCGTCGTCTCCCTGCTCAACCCGCCGCGTGACCTCAAGGTGGAGAAGAAGAACGTGCTCGGCATGAGCCTGCTCCAGTTCCGCATCATCGAGAAACGGCTCATCGTCAACGCCGTCATCCGCACCTCGGGCTTCTTCACCGGCTGGCCCGCCAACGTCTTCCAGGTGGCGAAGCTGCAGGAGCACGTCGCGCGCAAGCTGCAGGTGCCGGCAGGCCCCCTGACGACGATCTCGCTCGCGGCGCACGTCCATGAGGAGAACCTCGACGACATCGAGCTCGTGCTCGGCAAGGACGTGGTGAAGGACGCGAAGGAGTAGATTCTCAAAAAAAAATTCCAGAAAAAATAACCGAGAGCGTAAACTTATTTCCCTTTCTTCCCGAACAGCAGGAAGAGCAGCTTCGTCCCGCCCTGCCAGACTTCCTGCTCCGTGATGAGGGCGAAGCCGTGGCGCTCGGCCGCGTTGAGGAACTCCGCGCGCTTCTCCGCGACGAGGAGGACGCGGCCGTCCGTCTTCAGGATGTAGCGTGCCTGGTAGAACAGGTCGTCCTGGAGCTTCTCCACCTCCTTGAGCGGCGTGTTCTTGCCCGAGCAGGGCGGCTGGGTCACGACGAGGTCGACGCTGCCTTCCTCGAGCTTCGTGTCGAGCCAGTCCACGTCCGCCTTGGTGACGGTGAAGCTCTTGTCCACGCCGGCGAGCTTGGCGTTCCCGCGCGCCTTCTTCACGCCGTGCACGGACGGCGCGAACGCGGTCAGGTTCGCGTCCGTCCGCCCGTCCGCACCCTTCTTCCCCTCGCCCAGCCCCTTCTTGTCCTCCGTCGCGAAGAACGCGTCCCAGTCGGTCTTCCCGGCGAACGGCATGGACGTGAAGGCGAACTCCTTCGTGAACTTCTGGACCGGCGTCCTGGTCACGAACAAGGCCGCCTCGATGGCGATGCCGCCGTCGGTGCAGAACGCGTCCACCATGCGTTCCTTGCCGGTGTGGTTCGCGCTCCTGACAGCGGCGTAGGCGATGGTGCCGCGCAGCGAGCGCCTCGTGTGGAAGGCGCGATACTCGCGCTTGCCCAGGTCCCTTCCGGAGAGGTCGATGCCGAGGACGTAGCATTCGTCCACGATGTGGCACCAGACGGTCATGTCCGGCGTGGCCAGGTCGACCTTGAATTGCTTCCCTTCGAAGAGCACGCCGCCGAGCGCTTCCTCGACCTCTTTGGCCTGGAAAGCGTGCTCGCCGTGACGCTCGCAGGTGACCCTGAACCTCCCGGTCTCGGAGAGGAAGGGCGCGTAGTCGAAGGCGAGCAGGGCTTTCTTGCTGGCCAAGATGTCGTCCACGCCTTCCAGTTCGCCGTCCGTGATGTAGGCGAGGACGCGCGACGCCGCCTGCGAGCGGTAGCTGAGCAGCGCCATCTCTTCCGGGCTGCAGTCGTGCACGATGACGAAGCCGCGGCGGGGGTCGCTCACCTTCCGGAGGAGCTCCTCCACATCGCGCGCAGCCACGCCTTCACAGCCTGGATCGCAGAGGACGACGATATCCATGACTGTTGAGAATAAGAAGGGGTTTAAAAAGGCTTCATATCCATCCTTTCTTCCTGAAGTACCAGAGCTCGCCGAGGAAGAGGAGGAACATCCCGCCGAGCACGTAGAAGTAGCCATGGTGCCAGTGGAGCTCGGGCATGTTGTCGAAGTTCATCCCATACAGGCCGGTCAGGAAGGTAAGGGGGATGAAGATGGTGGCGATGATCGTCAGGACCTTCATCACCTCGTTCATCTTGTTCGAGACGCTGGACAGGTAGATGTCGAGCATACCGCTGACCATGTCGCGCAGGGTCTCGACCGTGTCGATGACCTGGATGGTGTGGTCGTACACGTCCCGGATGAAGGGCAGCGTGTCGCGCTTGATGAGCCGGTTGCCGCTCCGGTGCAGCGCGCTCAGCGTCTCCCGGAGCGGCCAGACGCTCCGACGGAGGAAGAGCGCCTCACGCTTCAGCTCGTTGATCTTGTGCAGGATCTTCGTGTTCGCGTCCTTGACGAGGCGTTCCTCGAGAAGCTCGACCTCCTCGCCGAAGTGCTCGAGGATGCTGAAGTAGCCGTCCACGATGGCGTCGAGCAGCGCGTAGATGAGGTAGTCAGCCTTCCTGTTCCGGATGCGCCCCTTCGCCTTCCGGATCCGGTCGCGCACCCCGTCGAAGACGTCGCCGGGCGTCTCCTGGAAGCTCAGCACCCAGCCCTTCGCGAGGATGAGGCTGACCTGCTCGCTCTCCACGCGGTGCTTCTTCTCGTTGAGGGTGAGCATGCGCAGCACGAGGTAGAGGGTGTCGTCGTATTCCTCCATCTTGGGGCGCTGGTCCGTGCTGAGGATGTCCTCCATGACGAGCGGGTGGAGGTTGAAGCGCTTCCCGAACTCCTCGATCACCTGCGGGTCGTGCACCCCGGTCACGTTCAGCCAGGTCACGCTGGTCGGCTTCCGGACGTACTTGACCGCCTCCTTGAGCGTGACTGTCTTCTCGAGCACGTGCTTCTCGTCGTAGTCGAGGAGGCTGATCGCGACCTTGTCGGCGCGGTCGGGGCCCGTGTAGACGAGGGTGCCGGGCGGCAATCCCGCCTTCCTGCCTTTCCGGGTGAGACGCGGCATGGCAGGGCTCAGGCATGCAGGATTTAAGAAGTTATCCCTAGAAGTACGGGCTGTCGTCGTCCTTGATCATGTCCTCCTGCGTGACGCCCAGCATCTTCTGGACATGGGCGAGGAAGTCGCGCTGGAAGAGGTAGTAGTTCGTGATGATGTCGATGTTCACG
>CAZSAS010000068.1:0-5101 GCA_964604855.1 uncultured Methanosarcinales archaeon | reverse complement strand
CGTTCGACGGTGCGCGTCCGGGTCAGGACTTCGAGCAGGCGCGTCTTGCGCCACACGAGATGCAGGGGCTCCACAATCCACAGCAGCGGGAAGGGGAAGACCGGAACGAAATAGCAATGGCGGACGAAGGCCCGCCACAGCCCGACATTCTCGACGGAGAGCTGCATCACCATCATCCCGACGGTCTGGCCGAACAGCCATTCGAACAGCGCGAAGTAGACCCACGAGAGCAGGAACATGACTGCCCCGGCCGCGTACAGCGCGTGCGGCACGGCCCCGGTCAGGGCGGCGTCGACCGTCACGCCCTGCGTGATCGCGGCGAAGCTGCCGAACACGGCCAGGTCGAGCAGGAAGATGTCGACGAGGAAGCTCAGCAGCCTGCGGACGATCCCCGCGTTCTTCACGTACACGCGCTGCTTCGGCAGCCGTAACCCGTAGCCTTCCATGCCGGGAGCCAACCCGGCCGCGCTTAAAAGTGTTGCGTGTCGTTCACCGTGCGCAGTGGACGGCACGTCAGGAGCGGGCGAGGGTTCGCGAGCGAGTTCGCGTCGATAATTTTATAAGCCGCCCCCAGTTTTGCGGCGTATATGGCTGCCTACAAGCGTCCCCAGCTGTCGGACGAGGAGCTGATCGAGCGCGTCAAGCTGCCGCGCGGCGAGCAGACGCTCGGCGTCCTCGAGCAACGGCTCGGCGGCAACCGGAGCCAGGTGCGCTGCCTGGACGGCAAGACGCGGAACTGCCGCATCCCCGGCAGGCTGAAGCGTCGCCTGTGGGTCCGTCCGGGCGACATCGTCCTCGTCGAGCCGTGGGAGTTCGAGGGCGACAAGAAGGGCGACATCATCTTCAAGTACCGGCCGGTGCAGGTGACCTGGCTCCGCCGGCAGGGCCACCTCGACAAGCTCGAGGACCTGGACGAGTTCTAGGTCCGGTTCCCTGCTCTCTTTGCATCCCTCTTCTTCCAGAACAGCTCGTACGCCAGGAGCCCGAGAACGCCGATCGTCAACGCCGCGTCAGCGACGTTGAAGACGGGGAACCAGCCGAGATCGAACATGTCCGTGACGCTGCCGAGCAGCACGCGATCGATCAAGTTCCCGAACAGTCCGGCCAGTATCAGGACGTAGCCGGTCTTCTCCACGGTTGTGGTGAACTGGTCGTTCCAGTACAGGAGCAGGCCGAGGACGAAGAGCGAGAACCAGATCAATAAGGTGTTGTTCCCGGTGAACAGGCTGAACGAGGCGCCCGTGTTCTGGGCGTGCGTCAGCCAGAGGAAGCCGGGCACGACCGCGAGGCGCTCCCCGAGCGCCAAGGACCGAACGGCCGCCTTGGTCGCCTGGTCGACCGCCAGGACCGCGAGGAAGAGGACCAGGTAGACGAGAAAAGGGGGCTGCCGCTTCGCCATACCTGGCGCCAAGCGCCGGTCCTATAAAAAACTCCCCAAAGACATAAATACCCCGGGAGCCTCGCCGGGCGCGGTGAGGGGTATGCGGCACGATATCGCACGCGTGATGAGCACGCAGCATCCGGACAACGTCAAGCAGCCCTTCTTCGCGACCGGCAGCGTGATGCAGGGCGATGACGAGATCAAGGAGGCGTTCTACTGCTTCAGCCATCTCAAGTGCGGCGAGCAGCTCTGGGATGCGGAAGGGAAGGAGGTCGACAACTTCGTCATCAAGAAGCTCCTCGCGCGGTACGGGCCCTACTTCCGCAAGAACGTGCTGGGCAAGAAGCAGACGATGAGCATCCGCGTGCCGAACCCGCGCGTCGAGAAGGCAGAGGCCAAGATCCTCATCGAGGCGCTCCACAGCATCACGCGCAGCCACGACCTCGCCCAGGCCTTCTACGGGGAGAAAGCCGCGCCTCCCATCCCGCAAGTGTACGTCCCGATGGTGCAGGACGCGAAGGACGTCCTGCGCGTCAAGGCCTACTACGACGAGCACATCATCAGGGCGCAGCACGGCACGCTCCTCGGCACGCCCATCAAGGACTGGCTCGGCAGCTTCACGCCCGAGCACATCCGCGTGACGCCGCTCGTCGAGGACAAGGAGAGCATCCTCAACGCGCACACGATCGCGAAGGAGCTCATCGACGCGAAAGCGCATGGCGAGGAGCAGTTCCTGCGGTTCTGGTTCGCCCGCTCGGACCCCGCGCTCAACTACGGCAGCGCCGCGAACGTCCTCTTGCTCAAGGTGGCACTGCAACGGCTCCACGACCTCGAGAAGAAGACGAGCGTCGACATCCTCCCACTCATCGGCTGCGGCTCGGCACCGTTCCGCGGCCATTTCACCCCGAAGAACGCGCTCACCATCATGAAGAAAGGGTATCCGAGCGTCCAGACCTTCACCGCGCAGAGCAGCTTCAAGTACGACCACGACATCGCGGACGTGCAGCACGCCATCGAGGAGCTCAAGGCTGCGAAACGGCGCGCGCCCATCGTCGTGGACGAACAACAGCTCTTGCCGCTCATCGACAAGCTCGGCGCGGCCTACCAGCAGCAGGTCCGGCTCCTGGCCCCGCTCATCAACAGGATGGCGCAGCACGTCCCGAGCAGGCGGAAGCGCAAGCTCCACATCGGGCTCTTCGGCTACGCGCGGGAAAGCACGGGCGTCACCCTGCCGCGCGCCATCAAGTTCACCGCCGCCTGCTACAGCCTCGGCTTCCCGCCCGAGCTGCTCGGCCTGCACGCGCTCGACGGCAAGGAGCTCGACATCCTCCAGGACAACTGGCCCAACTTCGCGGCCGACCACCAGGCCGCGGCGCGGTATTTCAACAAGGACTGTCTGGCCATGCTCCCGCAGAAGGTGCGGAACGACCTCAAGACCGTGCTGGACCGGTTTCCGGCCGAGCCGGACCACGCCCACGCGCGCATCACGGGCATCATCCTCGAGAACTTCAAGAAGGAGAAGTCCGAGCTCGTCAAGGAGGACGTCGTCCGCGCGGGCTTCGTCAGGGGATTCCTGGGTTGATTCCGCTCTTCCTTCTCGACACGGATTCCGACACTGCCCTGAGTGAAGACCGGCGTCGAGCATGATGGAGCATCGCGACATCATAATCGCGAGGCGCCGAGAGAACCACGACCGGAGGGAGCGTGCATGCGGCAGTGACGGGGTTCGCAGTTGCGCCCTCAGTGCCCGCCCGTCACCCGCTGCCAAGCAGCAGCATCGTCGGTCATCGCGCTGCGCCCACCCGACACCGAGCGCCTGCGAGGCGCGGAGGAGGCGGAAGGGAAAGGCCGAGAGCTGAATCGCTAGTCCCAGTCGAGCCGTTCGAGAAAGGCCTTGAGCTGCCCGGCCGTGCGGAACTTCTTGAGGAACAAGCTGCGCTTCCGGCCGCAGACGACGCGCTTCACCGCTTCCGGCATCGCGGCGTAGTGCCGCGCCCCGCCCGTGATCTCGTAGAGCAGCTCGACCATCTGCGCCACGTCCTCCCTGATATGGTCGCGCTTCCCCCCGTCGTGGTGGAGGAGGTCGAGCAGCTTGAGCTCGAAGCCGAGCCCGGCGCGCTGCACGATGATGTTGTCCGTGTGGAGGTCGCCGTGGTACTCGCCCAGGGCGTGCACCTGCTCCATCCCGACGGCGAGCGCGTGGAGGAGGTGGAGGGCGACGAACGGGTGCACCCGCTTGCCCGGCTGGCGCGCGACGAACTCGCTCAGGAGCTCGCCCTCGATGAATTCCGAGACGAGAAAGGTGACGAGCCGGTCCTCGAGGAAGGCCTCGTCCTGGGTGTGATAGTGGATGAGGATGCCGCAGTCGCGGAGCTTGTGGAGCTGCTTGGCGTAGTGCCTGCTCGCCCTCCCTTTCGGGTTGCGGTGCGGGAAGAAGAACTTGGCGGCGCGTTCGATCCCGGTGCTGAGTTCCTTGACGAGGTAGACTTCGCCTTCCCAACCCTCCCCGAGGAGTTCCACGACCTGGTAGCGGCCGTTGATGCGTTCGCCGGGCTCGAGCCTGAAGCTGTCGATTCGTCGCATGGGCACGGAACGGTGAGAAGGATTAAAAAGGTTTTATGTTGTCGAGGCCTCTATTTCTTCTTCTTCGCGGTCTTCTTCTTCTTGGCGGCCATGTCGTTCACCTCAGCTGCTTCTCCTATCGGGAAAGTATGAGACGGCGTTATGCGTCATCATCCTCGTCGGAGAAATCGTCGTCTTCTCCGTCCCAGGCGAAGACAGGGGCTTCGCCCCAGCCGCTCCTGCGCGGTGACGTGTACCTGCTCTTTGATGCCATAGCGACACCTCCTGGAGACAATCTTGCCTCCCTAACCACTAGAAGGGGGGGGTGCATACCAGAAACCGTGCCTCCCTAGTGCGCGACAGGATATTTAATACTATCTTTTTTTGCCTAGAAATAGCGCTTCTTGATGGCCTTGCGCTCCTCCTCGTCGATGAAGCGCTCGATGCGCATGGTGCGTTGCTTGATCGCGTCGAGCTCGGCCTTGATCGTGTCGAGCCGTTCGAGGATGAGTCCGGCCTCGTGGCCGGTGATGACGCCGGCGTAGCCAGGCTGGGTCATCCCTTGCGGCCCGGGCTGCTGGCTGAGCGTGCGTGCGTACTCCCGTGCGCTGCCGGGCTGGCCGCCGCTTGAGAACAGGTCGTGGTCGAAGGTGCTCGGTCGCGCGCCCATCGGGTCCTGGCCGAGCGGGTCGCGGTTCCGGTCGTGCAGCGGGTCGCGGCCGTAGAGGTCCTGGCTGCTCGGTCCCAAGGGGTCGCCGCCGGTGCCGAAGGCGTCGTTGCCGCCCGCCAGGGGATCGTTCATCCGGTTGCCGAGCGGCTGGCTGAAATCAGGAGGCTGGTCGCCGAGGAAGTCGTCCTTCTTCTTGAAAAAATCGAACATCCCCACCGATGCACCTCTTTCTCCTCGTCTCTACACGAATCCCCTATTTAAACCTTTTCCCATCGGCCAGTCCATAGCAAGATTTTTATCCGGGCGTATCCGGAAGCGGGCCATGGGGACTGCTGCGGAGGTGAAGCGGGAGCTCGAGGCGCTCTCGCATCCGGACAAGAAGGACGTCTACCAGCGCTTCTTCAAGACCGGGCCGGGAGAGTACGGCGAGGGCGACGTCTTCATCGGCTGCGCGATGCCCGAGCAGCGCGCCGTCGCGAAGAGATATG
>CAZSAS010000067.1:2453-5159 GCA_964604855.1 uncultured Methanosarcinales archaeon | reverse complement strand
CCCGTCGAGCCCTTCGTCACCGCTATCGTCATCGACGGGACGAGCTATGTCGTGACAAGGAAGGTCGGCCGCTCACTCAAGGATATCATGAACCACGACACCGCACTGTTCGCGAGCCGCAGCCCGCTCTTCTACGAGACTATCTGCAAGTTCATCGGCAAGCTCCACCAGCACGGCTTCATCCATGGGCATCCGCATCTCGGCAACTTCACCTACGACACCCAGGTGCATCTCATCGATATCGGCAGGGTGAGACGGAACAGGACCCTGGACTGGAAAGACACGGATAGCGCCGTGATGTACCTCCTGAACGACCTCTTCTTCCTCACCATCGATTTTCGCCAGCTCGCCGATGCCATGAAAACGGATAGGAATCATCTCGCAGTACAAGGACTCCTCTTGGTGATGGAGTATTGACCCTGCCCACGGGTCGAGCGCTACGACATCCTAGAGCAGTTCAGCAGACTGTACAAGCCGGGCGGAGAGGCGGTGAGCCTGCGGCTCAACCCGCAGCTCTACATGCAGGGCCCCACGTTCCGCGCGCTCCATAGGATACTCAGGGATTACAGGCAAGAGAACGAGAAACTCTTCCCTGGTATGTGGTATTGAGAATGGGCTCCGTCTCTCTCGGCGGCGGCATCTTCCTCAGCCTCGGCGTGTGGCGTCTCGTCGCAGGCACGAACCCGTTCGGCGCGGTGACGGCGATGATGGCGGGCATCGTCCTCCTCGCCTTCGCCTGGCTCAGGATGCAGCGATGAACGGAAGGAGCAATGAGCGCGGTTTCCGTACGGAAAGAAGGGCGGAGAGGTAAGAGATGAGTAAGAAGGAAGAAACAGGAAAAAATGTTTCTCGCAGATGCTTAGAAGCGTCGCGGGGGCTTGTGCTTCTGGAAGCAGTCTCGGCAGTAGACCGGCCTGTCACCAGATGGCTTGAAGGGCACTTCGCACTCCTTGCCGCAGTCTGCGCACGTCGCCTTGTGCATCTCTCTCGGGCCGCGGTCGAAACCGCGGTTCGCGTCCTGATAACCCATTGTTCTTCTCAACTCCGCGCGTTACAGCGCCGTATTTCGCCTCGCGCGCGTGCCAGAAACTGGTGCCTCGCTGGGCAATAAGGGCGAGAGGCAGCCATCATTTATAAAGCTGCTTGTTCAGCGGAGCAGCACCCCCCCCCACAACCATCATTCATCACTATTAAGTAATTAAACATAAAAATATTTATAAATAACCCGTCCTTCCTCGCGCGCAATGAGCGACTACCGCATCCTCAACGCGCAAGACACGCCCGGACGCACGGATATCCTTCTCGAGCGCCGCACCGCGACGGGCAGCGACTACGCGATGCTCAGGCGCGTCCCGACACGCGCGCAGGACCAGGCAGACAGGTTCTGCGGCCACTCGACAGCGATAGGGAACATGCTCAACTACGACCCGGAAGCGGCGATTCCACTCGGCCCTAGCGGCGAGCTCTCCAGGCTCTTCGGTCCTGAGCTGGAGCGCTGGAGCGCAGGCAAGCTGGCGTACAACCATGCCGTGGTCGAAGCCGCGGCCGGGGCCAGACAGCGCATCGTCCGCCTCACCGGCCTCGACGAGGAAGGGGTGAGCCAGCTCCTCACCGAGCACAGTCGGCTCGGCAAGCGCGTTAGCAGCATCATCGACGCCCACGTTCGCAGGGTCCCGCGACCGGACACGACGACGACCGACCTCGACGCGGTGCTCGCGCCCGTCTGGAACGCACCGGGCCAATAACTTTTTAATCTCCGTTCCCCCAGAGAAGAGGAGAGGCGGTGCCCATGCGTGTCCTGCTCATCCTCGCTCTTCTCCTGCTCGTCCTGACGGCGTGCGGCTGGAACGACCGGATCCTCCCGAACAGAGGCGAAGAGGAGGCGAACGCGGCGGTCGCGGAACTCTACCCCAACGCCATCCTGGTCGAGGAACTCCCCCTGCGCTGCGAGGGCTGCCGCCAATACGTGTTCCGGGCCGGCGAGGACGTCGCGGTGAAGGCGACGGTGCAGGGCACGGAAGTGGTGGAAGTGATCATTATCGAGGGCGCCACGCTCGACATGCTCCCTGAAGAATGCGAGGGCATCATCACGGACGGCTGCATACCGGGCGAGGTCGAGATGGGCCTGGTCAGCGGCGCCGTGAGCGGCGTGTGTTGCGCCCAGCGCTAGCAGAACTCCTTCTGGGAGAGCACGAGCTTCCCGTCCACGACCACGTCGCAGACGTCGTTGCCGTTGGCCGAATAGACGAGATGCGAGACCAGGCGCCCTTTCTCAAGGGGCGTCAGGTGGAGCGGGACGTCGAGGGTGATGACATCGGCGAGGGCGCCTTCCTGGAGAATGCCGAGCTTCCCTTCCATCCCCAAGGCTTTCGCGCCGTTCAGCGTCGCCATGTCGAGCACGGTCTGCGCGTCCGCGATTGTCGGGTCCCAGTAGTGCTGCTTGTGCAGCAGCGCCGCCATCTTCATCTCCTCGAACAGGTCGAGATTGTTGTTCGACACGACGCTGTCCGTACCGAGCGCGACGTTCAGCCCTGCCGCCTGCATCTCCTTGAGGGGCATGACGCCACCGGAACACAGTTTCATATTGGAGACCGGGCAGTGGACGATGCTGCTCCCTTTCCCGACGATGAGCTTGAGCTCCTCCTTCGTGAGCCAGACCGCGTGGACGAGGAGCGTCGCCGGCGAGAGGAGGCCGAGCTTGCCGAG
>CAZSAS010000067.1:0-2443 GCA_964604855.1 uncultured Methanosarcinales archaeon | reverse complement strand
ACCGGGCAGCAGCCCTTTCTCCCGCTTGATGTCGTACTGCTCCTTGCGCGTCTCGGCCAGGTGTATCATGGTCGGCCAGCCGCGTTCCTCGCCGAAGGCCTTGAGTGCGAGGATGAGCTCCTCGGTGCAGCCGTACGGGCTATGCGGCGCCAGTCCGGGCGTGATCCGCTCGTGGCGCTGCAGCTGCTCGTCGAGTATCATCTCCTGGATTTTCGAGGCATCCAGCTCCGGCGTGATTGCGTTGAAGTAGCTGCTGAAGAGCCAGGCCCTGATGCCGGAGTCGATGACGGCGCGCGCCGTCGGCTTGACGGGGTAGTACATGTCGGCCACCGTCGTCGTGCCGAACCTGAGCGATTCCCTGCAGCCGGCGAGGCTCCCCTCGTAGAACTCCTGCTCGGTCAGCTTGCCTTCGCGGCCGACGACGTCGGCCAGCCATTCGTGCAGCTCCTTGTCGTCGCTCGCACCGCGGAGCAGCCCCATCCCGAGGTGGGTGTGCGCGTTGATGAGCCCGGGCAGGACGATCTTGTCGGAGCAGTCGATGACAGTCTCGCCGCAGTCTCCTTCCCTCGCTTCCTCATCGCTCTCCAGATTTTTCCCGATTTTTTCTATTTTATTTTTCCGTATCAGGATATCGACATGTTCGAAGATAGTCCTCTTCGCGTCCTGCGTCAACACGTAGCGGCAGTTCTTGAGCAGCATCCGGCGCAGCACCCAGCCCCTGTTTTTATGCTTTCTCCCCCTCTCGCGTGCCGATCTCGGCAGTGATGCGGAGGATGATGCGCAGGTCGCGGAGCACGTTCTTGATGTTCTCCAGCGCCAGCACCTCGGTCGTCTCCTTCGCCGCGTAGACATGCCTAGTGAAGGTGGCGAGGAGCTTGACGATTTCGTCGTGGAGCTGGAACGCCTTCTCCGCGTCGCCCTTGTAGTACACCTTGATGGTAGCGAGGTACTTCTGGAACGCGACTTCCAGCTGCTCTTTCAGGCGTTTCCGCGCACCTTTGCCCGAGGCCTCCATGTCGCCGTTGGCGCGCTTGACATAGTCGGCGATGCGTTCGAGCGCCCAGGCGATGCGGGCATAGTAGTGCGCGGTGCGCACGCTGAGCTTCAGGATCCCCACCATACCCGGGTTGTCGAAGACGATGCGCATCATGCGCGCCACGAGGAGCTGCAGCCGGTTGACATCCCTGTCCCGGTCGCGCAGCACCTGGGAAGGCACGGCCTCGTCACCGAGCGTGTCCTGGAACATCGAACGGACCATCATGTCCATGCGGTTGAGGAGCGTCGGCAGCGCGATCTGCTTGATGTCGATGAGGTCCTTCGCCACGATCTTGTGCAGGTCCTGCTCCACGATCTCGGCGCCCGCCAGCCCGAGGAGCAACTCTCGCACCTCGTTCACCTTGTCGGGCAGGCAGTCCCCCTCCACGACGATCGAGTCGTAGCCCATCTTGTAGAGGCAGCTGATCTCCGTCTCCAGGTTGGTGATGGACTTGTCCTTGCAGTTGATCCTGCCGACATGCTCTTCCGGCTCTGTCTCGGCGACGCTGAACTCCACCGCGCCCGGCTTGGTCTCGACGTAGAGATCGCTCCCCTTCCGGAGCCTGTGCTGCGCCACCCACTCCTTCGGAAGGCTGACGATGAAGCTGTTCTTGCCGAACTTGATGATCTTGCGCGTCTCCATTGAACCCCCTCCTTGCCCATACAACCTCGGATATAAGATGAGTAAGCATATACCTTCCTAACACGAATATATACTATATGGAGAAGACATATATTATTAAATGTTTTCCCTCCTGACACCGCAGGAGCGCCGAAGACGCTCGCGGGGGTGGAACGGTGTATTTTGAAGACCACTACGACGAAATGGACGCGGAGAGCATCGTCCTCCACGGCGCCGAGGAAGACTCAGACATGGATGCCGCGGAAGCGGGCTTCCTGCGCGGCTATCTCGGCATGGGAGAGATATAGGCACATGAGCGCCTTACCCGACCCCGGCTTCGCCACGCGCTCCTTCTGCACGCACGACAGGCTTCTCGGCACGCCGCTCTACGAGAGCAGGACACGCCTGCCGGCCCTTCATCGAGGACCGTGATCGTGAGACTAGGGTCCTTCTGGCTGAGGCGATACGCCAGGCTCGCGCCTGCGATGCCGCCGCCGATAATCACTATGTCTCGTCTCTCGTCCATGTGTATCACCTTGCTCTCGCTATCTCTCGCTTTCCGTAACCCCTGTCGCAAACGGTTTGCCCTTGTGCTGTTTCCGCCTTTAAAGTGCGCTTCGCCGCGTTTCCCGGAGCTTCTCCTTCACTTCTCGGAAATCTTGCCGTCGCATCGGTGTTCTTCTCTCCACATCAGTTTCCGGACGATATATTTTCTATATGGAATATATAAGCAGTCCCCACCCCTCAAACCGCAACCATTATATAGCTTCCCCCATCCCGGAAAAG
>CAZSAS010000066.1:0-5169 GCA_964604855.1 uncultured Methanosarcinales archaeon | reverse complement strand
CGCTCCCGGTCCCTCGTTGAGAGCCTGCCTTCTTCCTTGATTCGTCGCGCCGCGCCTTTCGCGGCGGCGCGGGCGATGTTCTCTGCCCCTTGGATGCGCAAGGACGCGATGTCCTGGCAGAGCGTGCCGAACCAGTCGCGCTTCTTCGCGTCTTTCTTCCTCTTCACCTTGCCTTTCTCCCTTGCCATTTTTGTTTCGCGCTTCTAATAGCCTATCGTGTAGGGCATGAGCTCGTCGTGGTACTTCCTGACGTGCCGGATCTTCTCGGCGCTGTCGGCATAGGCCGTGTACAGGGCCTCGCCCTTCTTCACCTTGTCACCCACCTTCTTGTGCAGGTACAATCCAGCGCCTTTCGTGATCGGCGCGCCGGCCATGCGTGCGATCTTGCTGATGTCCTTGTTGTCGATGGCCCGCACCGTGCCGGAGCGATGCGCGAGGAGCTTGGCGCGCTTGTGTCCGAGCCGGAACTCCTCCTTGGCGGGCCCCTGCGCCTGGATGATTTCCTGCATCTTGCGCCACGCGCTCCCGCTCTCGAGGATGTCCTTTGCCACCTCGTAGCCCGCGCCGTGCTTCACGCCGCCGCAGAACTCGAGCATCTCGGCCGCGAGCTCCAGGGACTTCTCGCGCAGGTCTTCGGGCGCGTCCTGCTCGTTCTTCAGGACTGCGAGGACGTCGCGCGCCTCGAGGACGGGACCGATGCCCCGGCCGATCGGCTGCCTGCCGTCGGTGATCATGACGACGAGTTCCATCCCGAGGAGCTTGCCGAGCGTGAGGAAGTGCTGCCGCAGCTCTTCCGCCTCGAAACGCTTCTCCGCCTTCGCCGTCTTGCCGAACGGGATGTCGATGAGCACGTGCGTCGCGCCGACGCTGAACTTCTTCGCCATCACGCTGCTGAGCATCAGGCCGGGCGCGTCGATGCTCAAGGGCTTCTCCACCCTGATGATGCGATCGTCGGCCGGCGCGAGCCCGAGCGAGCCGCCCCAGATGATGCACGCGCCGGTCTTCCCGATGACCTTCTCCATCTCCTTGAGCCCGAGCTCGACGTCGCACAGGGTCTCCATCGTGTCGGCCGTCCCGGCGGGCGAGGTGATGGCGCGGCTGCTCGTCTTGGGCACGATGAGGCCGAAGGCCGCGACGATGGGGATGACAATCATCGTGGTCCGGTTGCCGGGGATGCCGCCGATGCTGTGCTTGTCCGCCACGGGCTTCCGCGGCGCCTTGAACGTGCTTCCCGTCTTCGCCACCGCCTTCGTCAGCGCGGTGACCTCTTCCAGGTTGAGGTCCTGCATCGCCACGGCCGCGACGAAATAGGTGAGCTCGACCTCTGTCAGCGCGCCGGCGACGATGTCGCGGACGATGCGCTCCAGCTCGCGCGCGCTGAGCTGCTCGCCGTGCATCTTCTTCCGGATGTACTTGAGGCTTTCTGGCTTCGGTGCCGGGTGGATGTCGACCGTGTCGCCTCCCTTGAGGCTGAGGGCGTTGACCGCCTCGAGCAGGACGCCAATCTCACCCTGCTTGACCGCCCTGTCCGTCATGATGACGTCGACGCCGGTGATCAGCTTCCGCTTCCTCTTCTTCCCGACGGTCTCGACCAGGACGCGGTCGCTGGGGTGCAGGTCGTACTTGATCGCGTCGCGATGGTTAATCGTGACGACGGGGTTGAACCCCGTCTCGATGTTGATGATCTCGACCTTGAGCTTCATGCTACCCCTTCACCCTCTTCCGCGACTTGTTCGCGTTCCGTCTCTTCGCTGGTCTCTTTGCTGACCTCTTCACCGCCTTCTTCGCAGGTCGCTCGACCCTTCCCTGCTTCGCCGTTCCCCATTTCATGATGGCGCGCGCCAATTCCTCATGGTCGGTCGCGTAGCGTTTCAGGCTGATGCCTTTCTCCACCGCGTCCCAGGCCTGCCGAATGGCCTTTGCGCCCGCCTTGGTGCCGTCCGGGTGGCCGTGGCAGCCCCCGCCGAACTGCATGACGATGTCCCTGCCCATGATGTCCACGACCAGGGGGATGCTGAGTGGGCTCAGGCCGCCGGACGCGACCGCGAGCACCGGCTTGACGCCGTGCCAGCCCTGGTGCAGGACGTGCTGCGCCTCGTTCGCGGCCACCGCCCCCCGTTCGATCTCGCGCTCGACCGCGAGCACCTCTTCCGGGCCGCCTTCCATCTTGCCGATGTTGGCCGTGCCGATGTGGAGCTGGTCGACGCCGATGAGCCGCGCAAGTTTCGCCAGGACGAGCATGTCGATGCCGTGCAGCTTGTCGCGCGTGAGCGCGCCGTGCATGGCGCGATGCGCGTGGATGGCGAGCCCGAGCCTGCCGCAATGGCCGCGCATGGTCTGCAGCGCTGCCCAGCCGACGGTGAGGATGTCGATCATGACGAACTCGCCGCCGAGGCGCTTCACGGCCTTTGCGCGGCGCTTCATCTCTTCCGTCTCGGCCGTGATGTTCGGGAGGTATATCTTCTTCTCGCCCGTCTCCCGTTCCGCGCGGTCGCGGGCGTGGAGGGTGAGGCGCATGCGCTCGTCGAAGCCGTTGAAGCTCATGCTCACCAGGTTCTCGTCGTCCTTAACGATGTCGAGGCCGCCCGTCCACGCCGCGTACGCGACGTCGGCGTGCTGCGCCGCGGTGAGCCCCACCTTCGGCTTGACGATAGTGCCGAGCAGTGGCCGTCCCTTCACCCCGGTGATGCGGCGGATGCCCTCGATGCCGTGCAGCGGCCCCTGGAAGCTCCTGACGAGCCGCTGGGTAAAGCCGATGTCCTCGAGCCGGAGCTTTGTCAGCTCCTTCATGCCGTAGATGTTGCCTGCTATGGAGCTGAGGATGCCCGGCATGTTTCCGGGCTCGAACAGGAGCTCGGGATAGGCGATGCGGACCTCGCCGGTCTTCTCGTCGATCCTGAAGATGTGGGGCCGCAGGGTGCGTGCGATGGTCGGGTTCATCGTCTGGATCTTCGTCCAGGTGCCGATGCTGCTCTCGCCGGCGATGTACTCGGCGGCGCGCGAGAGCGAGGTGCCGCGTTGCGGCGTGACGATGTAGCTGAGCACGACGTCGTGCTTGCCCGGCACGTAGTGCCGGTCGATGAAGTCCAGGTTGCCGTAGATGCTCATGGCTCTCTCCTCATAGGTCTATCTCGTCTCCCAAGTGCGGTCCGTGGACCGTGAAGGGCGTCTCGCGCTTCGCCCAGGCGACCATGTTCTCGACGCTCTCCTCGTCGCCGTGCTGGATGATGAGCGTCTTCGGGTGGAGCTGCCAGATGGCCTTCTTGACGTCCGCTATGTCCGCGTGCCCGGAGAAGTCGAACTTCTCGACCTCGCACTTCACCGGCGTCTTCCAACCGTCGATGTGGACGTAGCCCTCCTCGATGAGGTGCCTGCCGTTGGTGCCGTGCACCTGGTAGCCGGTGAGCAGCACCGCGTTCCCGGGTTCGTGCCAGAGGTGCTTGAGGTAGGCGATCGCCGGCCCTCCCTGCATCATTCCCGACGTGGTGACGATGATCGACGGCGGACCTTTCGCGATGCGCTCCCGGTGCTCTTCGCTCGCGACGAGCTCGACGCGCTCGAACAGCATGTGGTGGAGCTTGTCCTTGTTGATGACGTAGCTGCTCTGGTGGCTGAGGACCTTGCGCGTGATCTCCTTGCACATCCCGTCGAAATAGATGGGGCAGTCAAAATGGTGCTCGGCCAGGATGATGAGGATCTCCTGCGCCCTGCCGAGCGCGAAGACCGGCACCAGGGCAGTCCCGCCGCGGGCGAGGACCTCCTCGAGCTTCGTGATGAAGGCTTCCTCCACTTCGGGGCGCGGCGGCAGCCCGCGGTGGCCGTAGGTGCTTTCCGTGATGAGGCAGTCGATTGGCCCGTGCTCTTTCGCGATCCGCTCTGGGTTCGCCGGCTGCATCAGCTTGGTCGTGCGCGTGTTGAAGTCGCCGGTGTAGAGGATGCGCTTGCCTTCGACCTCGCACAGGATCATCGCGCTGCCCGGGATGTGGCCTGCATTGAGGAACATGAATTTCAGATGTCGATGCTTGTACCATTTGTCGTACTGGACACGGTGCGCGTCCTTCGCCACTTCCTTCAGGTCGCGCTTCCCCCACGCCGGGTGGAGGTGCTTGACATGCGCGATCTTGTAGCTGTCCTTGAGCAGGATCTTGGTGATGGGGAAGGTCTGGTGGGTGAGGAAGATGGGGCAGACCAGGTTGAAATGCTCGAAGAACGGCAGGCCGCCGGTATGGTCAAGGTGCGCGTGCGTGATGAGGACGCCGTCGATCTTCTCTGTCCGGAACGCCCGTTCGGGATACTTGAAGCCGTCGGTGCAGAACTTGACGCCGCAGTCGAGCAGGTACTGGTCGCCTTTCGTCTGGATTTCGATGCAGCTCCTGCCGACCTCTCGCGCGCCGCCATGGAACACTAGCTTGACCAAGGACCCACCTCTCAAGGGTGTGCACCGAGAAGAGGCTATTTAAAGCTTGTGTCTCAGTGCGCACCGGTTCGCGGTGTCACCATACGCGTTCATCCAAGCACGAGAAATCGTGGTCTTTGAGGACCAGGCGTTCCGCTTGTTTGATGTCGACGCCGAGGTCTTCCGAGACCTTCACTGCCGTGGCCGTGAACTCTTGTCTCAGGCCGCCCAGCATCCGTCGTCCGTACTCCGCGCTGCCGGGTCTCGGGAACTGGACGACGTCACCTTCTGGGTCGCAGTCCTGAGGCGCCCCCCCTTCTTCCCATGCCCAGACGTATGGCTCGTCGCTCGGCGGGAGATCGGAGTAGTTGCCTGGCATTTTTTCACACCATTCGCGCCTTTGGCGCGTGACTTAGACAGCGTTCGTGTTCTTGCGGACGACGCTGTGGTAGTTCGCGATCTCTTCCTCAGTCTTGTGCTGCTTCTCGTTCAGGTGCGCTTCGAAGGAGCCAGGGACACGGAACTCGGGGTCGTCAGGATCCCTGATGGGTTCGTCGTCGAGGAAGCGTATCTTCGGCGCGGCCGTCCCGACGCTGCGGATGAAGCGCTCTGCATGGGCGTGCGAGCTGGGCGGACGGAATTCCGGCCGTCCATGCCCTTCGACGCGCACGTTCGGTGCTGCTGTGCCGATGTGCCGGACGAGTCCTTCAGCTTCCCGCTCCTGTTCCGGGTCTGTCATGGTCAGCAGCTGTTGTTGCACCATTTTTATTCTT
>CAZSAS010000065.1:0-5171 GCA_964604855.1 uncultured Methanosarcinales archaeon | reverse complement strand
GATTGCGTTCTTTATGATGCCTATATCCCACAGTGCGAAAAGTCCTGCAAGTAGCAAGGAGAGGAGGAGGAAGATGAGCGGTGTGCCGACGCGTTCTTTGAATTGTCGCCATCGCTCGACGATTCTCATGGGAGCGCTCCGAGCGTGGCCACGGTCAGTGCCGCGATGATGATGGCGAAGAGGAAGCTGAGCAGGTTGCGCGTGAGTGCGAAACGCTTTCCCAGGAGGGCGCTCTCCGCGGGGAGCTGGATGATCCCTACGGTCACCCATGAGAGGAGGAAGGAGGTGACTGCGATGAGGCTGATGCCTGCTGTCAGCAGCTCGCCGCCGATGATGTAGCTGGTGATAGGGTTGCCGACCGCGATGCTCCCTGCCGCCGCGCCGATCACCGGGTCGAGGAACGTGCCGCTGAACGCTTTGGCATACCATGCTTTCGGCACTGCCGCTATCGAGATGCTGATGAGGATGAGGACGCCGAGCAGGATGGGGAGTGTTTGGAAGAGCGCGTTCTTCGTCTTTGTCGTCGCGTCGAGAACGCGCCTTCCGATGTTCTTCTTCACTTCCTGTCACCTGTCTTGTTCGCGTAAACTGGTTTATTGTCGTCCGCGGCCGCGTCCCATGCCTCGTCCCGCTCCGCGGCCGCGTCCCATGCCTCGTCCCGCTCCGCGGCCGAGTCCCCTGCCGGGGCCTTGTCCGCAGCGCCAGAACGGGGCCGAGATCTCGTTCCCGTCCGCGTCCTTCTCTGCCGGGCATGGTCCCATGCCGCGGCCGGTCCTCGGACCCTTCCCTTCCGGGCCGGTTCCATCCTTGTTTGGCATATGTTCACCTCCGTCTGCTTGTATGGTGAGCGCTTTCCTATTGATGAGGGCATCAGCGACTTTCCGGCGTGCCTCTTTGAGCTCGCGATGGAAGGTCGGTTGGCTGACGCCCATCTCTGCAGCAGCGTCTTCTTGGTTCTTTCCTTCGAGGTCTGCCAGTCGGAGCGTTGCGGCTTCGCTGGCGCTCATCTCGATACTCTCGAGCTCGAGGAAGGGGATGCCGAGCGGCTTCAGGGTGTTGCTGATGACTCTGCCGCAGCGGCGTCGCATCCGTGGCCGTCCTGGGCCTCCTCTGAACGTTTCCATTATGAATAATAATTCATTATTCTTTTAATACTTTTCGGTTCTGTGCATCTTTCCGGGGAGAAATGCCGGCGCGGCCGGGCTTTCACGAGGCCAGGAGAGCCTTCACTTCCCCGAACACGGCAGGATACCGGACCGGGTCGAGCATCTCGGTATGCAGCAGATCGGTGCCGGCGCACGATCCGTTCACCGCGACGTTCTCCGCCCCGTCGAGCCGCGCGCTCGCGGCCGTGACGACGCCGTCCCCGGGCTCGCCCTGGGTGTCGCAGCCCAGCCCGTAGACCACCGTCACCGGGATGCTTGGTTGACGCGCCGGGTCGTTCAGCCGAGCCAGGAAGGGGCTGTCGGCCCGCATCTCGGCGCACTCCTTGTCCGCACCGATGACTGGGCAGATGCTCGCGACGCTCGCCTCCACCCCGTGGTTCGGCGTGCCGAGCAGGACCAGGCGCGCCACCTTCGCGTCGCCGAACACCTGGAGGTAGCGCCGCGCCACGAGACCGCCCATCGAGTGGGCCACGATGACCACCTTCTCTGAGCCGGTCCGGAGGAGGAGGTTGTCCACCAGGCCCTTCACCCGGATCGCGTAGGTGTCGATGCTCTCGCTCGGCTCGACGCTGAGGATGTAGCTCCCGCCCTGCAGGTAGGCATCGTAGTAATACGTCCCGCTCACGCTCACCGGCAGCAGGGGTTCGCTCCAGACGCCTCTGCTCTGCTCGTCGAGGAGGTCGAACGGCGTGAGCACGCCCGCATCGATGTAGTCCTCATCTTGTTCGAGGAGCTCCTGGAATGCGCTGAACGCTTCGAGGCTGTAGCGCGGGCTGTTGCGCTCGTCAGCGCTGTGCCCGTGGAGGAAGAGGATGGGCGCTTGCTTGCCGCAGGCCCGGGTGTCGCAGCACTCGCCGCACCGGTTGAAGAGGCAGCATTCCGACTGGGGCGCGGGCAAGGTCGTGGTCACCGCGCTGTGCGTCGTCGTGGGCGGGAGCGTGACGGGCACGAACGCCAGGGTCGCGATCTCGTCGATCCCGGGGAGCGAGACGTTCGCGCTGTCCAGGGCTGCGCACGTCCCGAGGTAGGCTGTCGTCGCGTTCGTCGTCGTGAGATTGTGGGTGGCGAGCAGCAGGCCTGTCGTGTACAGTCCTGCGCAGATTGTCTTGTGCTCGTCGAAGAGCACGGTGAGATTCCGGGTGATGTTTGAGGGCGTCGGGTTCGGCGAAGCGGAGGCTGATGCATTGGCGCCGGCCGTGACGCTCAGGTTCATCCTGCCCTGTTCCAGGACGAGGAGCTTTCTCCCTTCCGCGATGGAAACGTCGAGCCAGCTCCTCGCCCCGGCTGTTTCGCCTGCGATTCCGGTCTCGAGGAGCTGCAAGCTGGCGAGCCTGCTCTGCGCGTTCGCCGTCGGCGTGAACGCGAGGTTCCGGGCGAGACGCGCCGCCGCTCCCAGGTAGCCTTGCAGGGCGCGGGTCCTGTTCCGCACGGCGAGGACGATGGCTGTCGCTTCGAGTTCCGTCTGGCGCGTCGGGAGCGCGCGTAGGCTGTCGACAAGGGCATGCTGGTCGGCGAGATACCTGTCGAGCGCCGTGCCGAAGGCCGTCGCCGCGTCCTGCGCCGGGGCCGTGTCGGGCGGCGCGATGTCGCCGTACTGCTCGGCGCGCCACGATGCCGCGAGCCGCGTCGCGCTCGCGACGAGCCGGTCGCGTTCTTCCAGGAGAGGCGTCAGGTTCTCCTCGAGCCCGTCGAGCGCCAGCCCGCGTCCGTCCTGCAGGACGGCGATGTCCTGCTGGAAGGCCTGCGCCGCGAGGTCGATGCTGCGCGTCGTGTTGAGGAATGACACCAGCTCGCTCCTTGCCCGGTCGCGGGCCGCCTTCTCCTCCTCGGTGAGACGGTAATCGAGCGTGATGAGCGCGCTCATGCTGTGCGGCTCGGGCTTGCGGACGCACAGGCTGTTCTCGCGGTTTTCGCACATGATCTCGAGGCTGTAGAGGAGCTGCCCTTCCCCTTTCTCCGGCGCCTTGAAGCTGAACGTGAAATTGGCCTGGCTGTTCTCGAGCAGGAGCCGCCCTTCCTTGAGGACGGTGCCGACGGTGAGCTCGCGCAGCCGGTAGCTGCAGTTCGCCTGGCAGAAGAGGTAGTTGTTCGTCCCGAGCGAGAAGCCCACCGTGGCCGTCTCGCCGTGCGCGAGATCGAGGTGCTCGCTCGTCGGGGTGAGGATGATGACGAGGTCCTGCCGGATGGTGGCGTCAATCTTCACGAGGAGGATGGCGATGAGGAGGAGGATGACAGCCGCTCCTGTGACGAGCAGGACGCGCGGCTTGAGGAACGCGCGCCAGGCGCTGACCGTCTCCTTGACCGCCTCTTTCACTTCTTTCTTGACTTCTTCTTTCACTGCTTCTTTTGGTTGCTGGACTTCTTTCTTGGCCTCGCTGGCCGCAATCGGCTCGGTCTTGTTCTTTGCGGTCGTGGCCTTCTCGGTCTTCGGCCTCTTCGGTCGCTTTTTCCCGGTCATGCTCGTGTCGAGGCCCTCCACGTATAAAAAACATGCGCCGCCCGCAACGTTTAAAAACGGTTCATGGTTCACGGCCGGAAATCCCGTTCCGGGCCTATAGCTCAGTCTGGCTAGAGCGGTCGGCTCTTAACCGACAGGTCGGGGGTTCGAATCCCTCTGGGCCCATGTTCGAACGCAGTTTCCACGTAGTGCGAGAAGAAATGCTAGAGCGGGATATACTTGTTCTTTGTCGAATATTTCTTCAACGGTATTCCCCATCTCTCCGCTCGCTCAAGCGTCTCTGGTCGGCGGGCGAATGTTTTCGTCAAGACTATATACTGCACTTCGACAGGTATGGTCCCATTCTTTATTTCGATCGGCACTTCTGCGACATCATAGACGATCCAGACCCGCTTTTCGCATTCGAACTGCACGTTCCAGCTCTTTGGCGGTCGGAAATCGTCATCAACGACGAAGAGGACATCGACGTCTGAAAATTCACGATCCTTGAATTTTCCTTGATATTTTCCGAACTTGTGTTGTGCCAACGAACCGAATATTCTTTTTCTGTATAGCCCTGTGTTCGGAGGCAACTGTTTGCGGAGATGCTTTCTCATGTGAGCTAGGATGAGCTTCTGGTCTCCAAGCGGAAAGATCTTTTTCTTCGGTCTTCCTCTTAGGTGATCTTCAGACGGTTCCTCGCTCATAGGCGTGTGAGGGGTGAAGAGTCATTTATAAATGGATTGACTCTTATCGATTCCTGTTCCCTCACAGCCCGAACGCTTCGGTGAAGGCGCTCAGCCTGCGGTACTCGGCGAGGAAGGCGTGCCCCTTGTCGGTGAGGAGGTAGAACTTCTTGTCCTTCACGGTCTGTTCCTCGATGAGCTTGCGCTCGTCGAGCAGGACGAGGTATTCCTGCATCATCTTGTACGAGAGGTTCGACTTGGAGAGCAGCTGCGTCGGCCTGATCCGGCCGCCTTTGCGCTGCACGCTCTCGAGCATGTCGTGGATGACTTCCAGCTGTGAGCGTTTCGGTTTCATTTTCTCAGGATGAGGAACATGCTCGCCGCGAGGAGGGAAAAGCCGAGGAGCTCGAAGGCGTTGCCGACGACGTAGGCGGCCTCCGCGAGCGGCAGGAGGAGGTAGGCGAGCTGGCCGAGGAAGAGCAGCCCGAAGCCCGTGGCGACGAGCCGCTTGAGCGTGGGCCTGAGCGCTTTCGCGCTTTTCTCGTGCCTGCCCGTGGGCGAGAACCAGACGAAGAACACGATGTGGCCGAGCAAGACCGCGTTCGTGAGGGTGAGCAGGAGCGGGTGGCCGGACAGGACGATGGCGATGCTGAGGAGCGCGACGATACTCGTGAACAGGGTGATCAGCCGCGTGTCGTCGAAGCGGAGCATCACCATCGCGAGCAGGAGGTAGCCGGCGATGAAGCAGCCGGTGTTGGCGAGATGGCCGAGGAAGTGGAGCCAGTTGACGTCGATCGTTCCCGGCACGGGCGAGCTCACCACCTGGACGATGCGCGCGTAAAGGTAGTAGTTCGCGAAGGCGCTCACCGCGTAGCCGAGCGT
>CAZSAS010000064.1:366-5248 GCA_964604855.1 uncultured Methanosarcinales archaeon | reverse complement strand
CGCGCGCCCACTGGCGCAGCTTCTCGAGGTTCTGCTCCCACGTCGTCGTGCTGTCGATGTACGGCCATCGGTCGATATCCTGCTGCGTCTCGGGCGCGATCTGCGCTTCCAGCGTATCGATAGTCGCGATGACGTTGTCGGATGCGAATCGGGTGAGGAGCTGGTCCTCGGCCACCTGGACGAAGTCGTCGCGGAACTGCTCGTTCCTGGAGAGGCCGTCCCAGAGCACGGCGCCCCAGGTGAAGCTGTCGATGAAGGCGAACATGTCGGTGCTCGCGCTCGTGCCGGGCTCGTAGCCGAAGCTCCAGTCGTTGTCGTGGAGCATCCAGCGCCACCTGCCATCCTGGCCGAAGGGAGCGCCGTCCACGGTACCGTTGGTCTTGAGGCGCCAGTAGACGAGGTTCCGGTCGATCCAGTCCGTGTTCGCGACGAAGGTGTTGAGCACGTAGTAGCGCGCGAAGTTGTTCGTGTCCATCAGGTTCTGAACGTGGGCGTAGTTCGCCGGCACGGTCAGGTCATGCGTCCGGATGTACTCCTGCATGTCGAGGAAAGGAATCTCATCCCCTGGAACTCCCTCGTCGATGACTGCGTTATCGTTCAGGATGGCGACGTTGTCCTTGTCGAGGCCGTAGTGCTCCTCGAGGTAGAATTGGCTGGCCCGGTCGCGCATCGGGTAGAATCCCCAGTACTCGCCGTTGAGGAAGACGGCCGAGGGTCGATACCCTTCCGTCGGGAGCGGCGTCCCCTGGACGAGGAGGTTCGCCAGCACGTCGCGGATGAACGTCGACCGGTTGTCGTCGTCGCCGTTCCTGACCCAGAGGCGCTTGTAGACGCTGATGTTCAGGTCGGGGAAGAGGGGGTAGTCGATTTTGCTCTCGCCATAGTCGCCACGCGCGTAGAACTTGAGACTCTTCTGACCCCGCACGCGGCTACCCTGGCCGGTGACGCGGACGCCGATGTCCTGGTCGATGACCCTGATGCCGTTCTCCTCGAAGATTTCGAGGTGCACGGGCCGTTCCCAGGCGTCGCCCTTGTTCTGGTAGTTGGCCGGGTGGAAGATGTTCGTGCCCGTCCAGCCGCTCGCGTTGTCCCACGCGGCGCCCATGACGTAGATGCCGGTGTCGTAGTCGAAGAAGTTCGCGAGGTCGGTGCTGATGGAGAGGATCGGCACGGTGAAGTTCGCGCCGACGAAATAGGTCGCCGTCGTCACTTGCGTCGTCTCATTCCCGTCCGTGGCGATGGCCCTGACGACGGTGCCTTTGTAGACGTTGCCGTTCGGCGCCTTCCACTTGGGCGATGTCTCCTGGATCATTGAGAGGTTGTTCGGCTTGCCGGCGTTGTCCGTGAGGAGGACGGGGCTGGTGTAGACGGGCGAGCTCTCATTGGGTGTCGTGCCGTCAAGCGTGTAGTGGATCGTCGCCGGCTTGCTGGTGATGATTGTCAGGTCGAACTCTGAAGGGGAGAATCCTGCCTGCTTGGAGAAGGAGATGCTGAGCGGCGGGTTGACGCCGTTCGTCGTGCCGGGCGTGGGAAATGGCTGGATGGTGAGGTTGTCGCTGCCGTCAGGATATCGACCGTATGCCTGGTCGTCGGTGAGCGCTACTGGGGGGAGTGCGCTCGCTTCGGTGGTGCCGTCGGGTTCTGTGAGGATGATCGGCTCGCCGCTCTTGCCGATCTTGAAGTTGGTGTGAAGGGGCGCAGACGGGTCGGTCCGGTCCTTGGACGAGGCCCAGACGATGAGGTGATCGTGAGGAGTGAGGATTACGTCGGGAAACTGCCATTGCGTCAGGTCTGCTGCTGTGTCCGTCAGGTAGTAGCCGGAGAGGTTGATTGGGGCGCTCCCGTTGTTGTAGAGTTCGATCCAGTCGGAGGCGTCGCCGTCCTCGTCGAAGATAGTGACCGTGTTGGATGCCATCATCTCGTTGACATGCACGAACGCGTGGGCGCTCGCTGTGAGCAGCAACGCGACGATGAGATAGATGGACATATTCTTGAATCGTAAAGACATCCTCAAACACCCCTATATTCTACTCTATTGCTATCTTACCAGGTGACGTCACCCTCTTCGCTCCCCTTGTAAGCGATGAGGCGTTTAACTATAATGAATATCGCTATAGAGATAATATGGTACATATGTTTGCCATTGAAGAAGCGATATCTTGACTTATAAAGGACACGAACGGAGAAACGCGCCGCGGCCCCTCCTGTCTCAGACGAACCGCTCCTTGAAGGTCTCGAAATAGGTGAGAAGCAGCGGCAGGAGTATCGGGCCGATGAAGATCCCGATGATGCCGAACATCGCGGCGCCGCCGATGACGCCGATGATCACGACGATCTGGCTCACCTTCGCTTTCGTATGCACGATCTTCGCCAGGAGGATGTTGTCGATCGTGCTGATGAACAGGAGGCCGTAGAAGAAGAGGGCGATCCCCTTGCCTATGACCCAGTAATCATGGGAGTAATAGCCGCTGAGGATCAGGAAGAGCGACGCGGGCACCCAGATGATCGCCGTCCCGATGGCCGGGATCAGGGCGCAGAAGGCGAGCAGGAGACCGAAGAAGAGCGGAAAGGGGACGCCGAAGAGGTAGAAGCCGATGGTCCCGACGATTCCCTGGACGAGCGCGACGAAGAGCTGCGCATAGATGACGGTGTGGGCGATCTCGCCGAATTGCGTGATGAGCTGCCGTTTCGTCTTCGGCCGCATGGGGAGCACGTCGCTCACCTTCTCCAGTATGGCCTCCTGGTCTTTGAGCAGGAAATAGGTGATGACCAGGGTGAGGAAGACCTGCGCGAGCATGAGCGGTATGCCCATGACGAAGCCGGTTATCTTCTCTTCCAGGATTGGGAGGAATCCCTGCAGCTGCGTGTCCAGGCCGAACTCAGACAATCGCTCAACGCTGAACCGCTCGACCTGGTTGAGGAGCGCGCAGACTTGCGAGTCGGCGCTGGTGCAGCCGAAACCGAAGATCGCGCCTTTTGCGATCTTGGTCGACAGCGAGTTGTAGAAGTAGTAGCCTTGCTGCGTGACGCCGAAGGCGAGGAAGGCGAAGGGGATCAGGATGATGATGACGATGATGCAGAGGGAGAGGATAATCGATACGGATTTCTTCGGTATCCGCTTCAATATCTTCCGGTAGAGGGGAAACGTGAGGTATGCCAGGAGGACGCTGCTCAGGAGGATGGTCAGCATCGGCCTGATGAGCAGGAAGAGCAGGAGCAATGCCAGTATGAAGAGGATGAACGGGACTACCCGTTGATACGCATTGCGCGTCGCCATCGCCTACTTCCTCCCGAACCATGCCAGCGCTGCGACCACCAATACGAAGAACGCGCCCGTCCCGAGATACGCGAGGAAATTGCTCTCCGGCTCAGGGAAGAAGAAGAGCGTGGCCAGTCCGACGATTATGACGATTGGGATGAAATAATAGGTTCTCATCGTTCCGCCCTGCCTGCTGAACTGGACGCTTTCGCATCTATGTGGATGCGCTCTTCTTCCTCATCATCGATGCGGCGATCACCGCGCCAGCGACAGCGCCGACCCCTGCAGCGATCAGGACCGACTTCTCCGGGTTCTCCCGGATGTAGCCGTCGACGCTCTCCTTCGAGGCCATCATCTTCCCCTTTAACCGATTCATCTGTTCCTTTCCGCTCTCCCGCATGCTTTCCACCTTGTCCATCACCGTGTCGACGCCCTCATGCGTCCTTTCTCTCATGCTCGGATTTTCATCATCTTTTTTCTTCGCCATCTCTTTCACCCGCCGGACTCTCCCGCTTTGAGCAGGAGACCGATTATCAAAACGACTATTCCTATCGAGAAGGATGCGGCTGCGTCGCCCCAGCCGAGGAACTCCTTGAGCGCGAAGAAGAGCGCGAACAGCAGGAAGAGCCCGCCAAGCCCGCTGATGCAGAAAGAGGTCGCCTTGCGCAGGATTCTCCTCTCGATCAGCAGCATCCTGTCGTCGATGTTCTGCATGACCAGCTCCGCACCGTTTACCATGGGGGGTACTATGGTCGCGGACAGTATCTGTAAGATATACCCCAGTCCGTCCTTCAGCGCATCCAGGAATCTGTGTTTGTGTTCAGTCATTGTTTCACCGATGGAGCCTTCTACGCCAGAGGCCTCGCTTTCCCGACGCAGGTGTTGTTCTCGCAGACGCCGACAGCATCCCTGATGGCGCACTCGCACATCTGATCGCATACGAGATCTGGGTTGTACTTCGCGTTCACCCAAGTCCCGAGGCCGCAATCGCAACAACTATGTCGTCTGACGCAATCAGCATCCTTGTCGCATTGGGTCGTGTACGCGGGTTTTTGGCATGTGCCGCGCGTCCCGACGATATCCGTCGGTACGACGGGTACGAGTCCTGAGCAGCAGACGTTCGTATTGCCAGGGACGACGGCTCCGAGGCTGGCGCCCTCCTGCACGCAGGCAGGATTCTCCGCCGATTTCACGCACGCGCCATCGGTGCAGACCGCGGTGACGGCTCCAGTATTGCAGGGATCGAGCCTGAAGCATTGTATCGTGGGGTCGAGCGGCAGGTCCTGTCTCGGATCGGCGATCGGCACCGCTTCGCAGAAGCAGGTGTTGTAGATAGTCCTGCATTGGTCATTGGACGTGCATCTTTCCGCGCAAGGAGCGAACGCGCAATTGGTGCCGGTTCGTCCCACCACATCTCCATAGGGGCATATTTTCGCCTCTGCCGTACACGCCCGCGGCGCTTCTGCGCAGCCGGTCAAGAGGATGATCATGCCCAATACGATGATCGCTGCCAATGAGATCGATACCGCAACTGTCTTCATGGTGTGCATCCCCCTTGTTCTTCTATGGTCGCGCTCCGGTTCACGGGCATATCGTCAGGCTCCAGCAGCTCTGGCGCGCCGT
>CAZSAS010000064.1:0-356 GCA_964604855.1 uncultured Methanosarcinales archaeon | reverse complement strand
AATTCTTCCCGCCCAAGACGGCGGAGATGGAAGAGCAGCTCTGGCGCGCCGTGATGATGTTCTTCAAAGGACCATCAGGCACATCACCGGCGTCAATCCACTGCCAAGAGACGAGGTCCACAGCAGCGAGGCCAAGATAATCCCTGACCGCGGGCGAGACGTCTATCCCTGCAAGGTGACCGAACGTGGTATTCGGCTGCGATGCGTTGCCGAAGACGTACGGCCAGTCATCGGTCGGTCCCGGGCCCGCGTTTTCGACCTGCGCAGACACGGTCGTCAGACCCTTGGTGATCTTCACCCAACGGTTCTTGATCATCGACTCCTGGAGTCCCCAGACGGGCTTCTCGCCCGACCAG
>CAZSAS010000063.1:0-5305 GCA_964604855.1 uncultured Methanosarcinales archaeon | reverse complement strand
GGTGAAGCTGAGCGATTGCAAGGGGAAGTGGACCGTCCTCCTCTTCTACCCGGCGGATTTCACCTTCGTCTGCCCGACCGAGCTGACCGAGGCTGCTGGCTTGTATGACGCGTTCAAGAAGGAAGGCGCGGAGATCATGAGCGTCAGCACGGACACCGTGTTCGTCCACAAGGCGTGGCACGACAACAGCGCGAGCATCAAGAAGATCACCTACCCGATGCTCGCCGACCCGACCGGTGAGTTGTGCAAGGCGCTCGGCACGTACATCGACAAGGAAGGGCTGTCGCTGCGCGGCACGTTCATCATCGACCCGGACTGCAAGCTCGTGAGCATGCACATCCACAGCAACGACATCGGCCGGAACGCGGACGAGATCCTCCGACAATTGCAGGCGGCGAAGTTCGTGCGCGAGAACCCCGGACAGGTCTGCCCCGCCAACTGGCACCCCGGCGAGAAGACGCTGAAGCCAGGCATGGACCTCGTCGGAAAGATATAAGGAACGAGAGCTAAATGGAGAGATAACCTTTTTTCCTCATTTGTTCCCCATTCACTTGTAGATGTTTCGTTGGTCTCCCAGTTCGATGACATAGATGATGAGCTTGTCTTCGTGGATGTCGAGAATGACCCTGTACTGGCCGACCCTGAGCCGGAAGTAGGGGCTGCCGACGAGTTTCTTGACGTGAGGATAGGGCCGTATCCGTATGCGTTCGAGCGTTGCGAGGATTCGTCGCTGGTGCTCTTTCTCGAGTTTCAAGAGCTGCTTCTCGGCAGTTTTCGTGAACTCTATCTCGTACACTTACTCACCTCGTGCGTGTCCGACCCGTTTTCCGAGGACATTTCAGAGGCCGAGCTTCTTCTTCACGTCCGCAAGGGAGACGGTCTCGCCTTTGGCAATCTCTTTCCGTGATTGCGCGATATGCCGTTCGGTGGCTTCTGAAAGTTCCATCGTGTCCTCCAAGAGGTCCCAGATTATATCTTCATAGGTCTCCCGGTCGGAGAGCTTCCGGTTGGCGAGCTCTTTTTGCAAGGGCGCACTTATTTGAATCGTCGTTACCATAGCAGACTATAGTATGCTGTAGTATTTAAATGTTTCCTTGTGAAACGCATCTCAGCACGAGATATACAATCCTAAGAGGGACAACCCAAAGGTATATGCACCCATATGCAAACATTTTTTATAGCAACCGGCTCTTTCTCGTGTCTTCACCCGGAAGTCAGGATGCAGGTGGTAGCATGGAGCGCGGACAGGTCTACAAGTGCACGGACAGCGGCGTCATGATCGAGATCCTCCAGAGCGGCGGGGAAGCGAACGTGTGCAACGAGCAGGACATGCGGCCCCTCGTGGAGCGCACCTCTGACGTGGGGAACGAGAAGCACGTCCCGGTGGTGGAGACGACCCCGGACGGCATCAGAGTGAAGGTCGGCGCGGTGCCGCACCCGATGGAGCCCGACCATTGGATCCAGTGGATTGAGATCACAGCCGAGGATGCGGTCTACCGGCGCTTCCTCAAGCCCGGCCAGAAGCCGGAAGCCGTCTTTCCACCCATCAAAGGAACGTTCGTCGTGCGCGAGTACTGCAACAAGCATGGATTGTGGAAACGGTAGCGTGTGCCGCCGTCAGTGCCCGGGACCCGGGCAGTATTCTGGTAGTGCAGTCCGCGTACCCATTCTCAACACTTCAACAACACCTTTAAATATGTGAATATCATTTCACATATATGCATTCTTCCCGCCGGAGCGCGGGATGATGAGGTGATGACCATGACGCATGAACTGCCCAAGCTCGGCTACGCGTACGACGCGCTCGAGCCGCATATCGACGCGAAGACGATGGAGATCCACTACACGAAGCACCATCAGGGCTACACCGACAAGCTGAACGCAGCCCTGGACAAGCATCCGGAACTCGCGAAGAAGAGCGCGGAGGAGATCCTCGGGAACCTGGACGCGGTGCCCGCCGACATCCGCACGGCCGTGAGGAACAACGGCGGCGGGTACGTCAACCACCGCTTCTTCTGGCCCCTCCTGAAGAAAGGAGTTGCGGCGAGAGGGAAGCTGGTCGACGCGATCGTGCAGCAGTGGGGGACGCTCGAGAAGTTCCAGGCGGAGTTCAACGCGGCGGCAGCCACCCGATTCGGGAGCGGCTGGGCCTGGCTCGTCCTCGACAAGGGCGAGCTCGCCATCACGAGCACGGCCAACCAGGACAACCCCCTGAGTGAGGGCAAGACGCCCGTGCTCGGCCTCGACGTGTGGGAGCACGCCTACTACCTGAAGTACCAGAACAAGCGACCCGACTACATCGCGGCCTTCTGGAACATCGTGAACTGGGAGCAGGCGGAGAAGAACTACGAGGCGGCGCAGCGATGAACCCGACCCATCAGGAGCCGAGATGGCCGCTCAGCACCGGCGCGGTTGCAACATGATAACGGTCGGCAAGCCGGCGCCGTCGTTCACGCTGCCGGACCAGGACGGGAACAAGATCAGCCTCAAGGACCTGAAAGGCAAGTGGGCCGTGCTCTACTTCTACCCGAAGGACGACACGCCCGGCTGCACCATCGAAGGCATCGAGTTCACGGCGAAGGCTGCGGACTTCAAGAAACGGAAAGCCGTCGTCTACGGCATCAGCGGCGACAACGCGGAGAAGCACTGCGCCTTCATCAAGAAGCACAAGCTCGGCATCCCCCTCCTCACCGACGCTGACAAGGGGATGATGACGAGCTACGGTGCGTTCACGGAGAAGAGCCTGTACGGCAAGAGCTTCCTCGGCATAGCCCGCAGCACCGTCCTGCTCAGCCCTGACGGGAAGGTGGCCTGGCACTGGCCCAAGGTCTCCCCCAACGGCCACGCGGCCGAGGTGCTGGCGAAGCTGGACGAACTGAGGGCAACATAGTTAAACCCCTAAAGAGTCTCCCAGCGCATGGCGACCGTGACGATGCTCGTCGAAGGACGGGCAGGGAAGGAATCCTGGAGCACGGTCACGCTCATCCAGGACGGCAAGACCCGGCTCCTGGTCGACCCGGGCACCTGCGACGCGAAGGCCTTGCTGGATGCGCTCGCACGGGAGAGGCTCTCGGCCGGGGACATCGATGTCGTCTGCCTCACGCATCCGCATCTCGACCACACGCGCAACCTCGGCCTGTTCCCCGACGCGGCGGTGCTCGACTACTGGGGGCTGTGGAAAGGCACCCGGCTGTCCGGCAACAGGAAGGAGCGCGAGTTCTCCAAGGACATCAGGATCCTGTACACGCCCGGGCACTGTCTCGAGAGCATCACGCTCCTCGTGACGACCGCTGAAGGCAAGGTCGCGGTCTGCGGCGACGTGTTCTGGGACGAGCACGGCCCGGAAGAGGACGGCTACGCGGACGACCCGGCCACGTTGGAGCAGACGCGGACGCGCCTCCTCGAGCTCGCGGACAGCATCATGCCGGGGCACGGCAAGCGGTTCCTGACCCGACCGTAGCTTTTATAAAACGTTCCGGGCCCCTTCTCGCCAGAACACAGAAGGAGTGGTACCCATGGGCACAATCAGCGAAGCGAAATCCAACAGCACCGTCACGCTCGACGCGGTCGAGGTCGTGGAGAAGACCGACGTGCGCGAGTTCTCGCGCTTCGGCAAGCTCGGCCAGGTCTGCACCTGCAAGATCAAGGACGCCAGCGGCGAGATGGACCTCACGCTCTGGAACGACGAGGTCGGCACGGTCAACGAGGGCGACAAGCTCAAGCTCACGGACGGCTGGTGCAAGGAATGGAATGGCAACCTCCAAGCGAGCACGGGCAAGAACGGCAAGCTCGAGAAGTTGTAAAACTTATTGTTCATCTTTATGATACAAGTCCAACAGCGTCAGCGTTCCTTTAGCATAATGGTATGAGAGGCGTAGCGGCGGGATGTAGACTTCCCTCGAGTCTCTCCGCTCGTAACGCATGGGCTTCCCCACAGAAGGATTCTTGAGGATCTTCAGAACTTGTTTCCGTACCCGCTCCTTGAGTTCGACATTCTTTATCCGTTGGAGCGTCCTCTCAAAAAGAGGATCCGTGACAATCTTCACCATTTCTTCAATTCCTCAAGAAACTCTTTTTCAGTATACGCCTTTCCTTTTCCAGTCTCGATCCGTTTCCACGCCTCTTCGGTGCGTCGGGCAAAAACCAAGTCGTCCTTCATGTCAGCAGCGAGACTCTTGATGTTCTTCAGGACGAAGCGGTCGTCATCCTTCACCATGAGAAACTCGTCTCCCGTCTTGATGCCGGTGCGCATCGCGCTCGGGATAACGATTTGTCCTTTCGTACTCACTTTGGCTATCGCGAAATCCATCATATCACCAAAGTAAGTCATAACTTACCACCATATAAATCTTGTGTTTTGAGCGCATCATACGGGTTCGGCAGGCTCCGGAACGAGCTCGTGGCGACGTGCGTGTAGATCTGCGTCGTGTTCAAGGAAGCATGGCCCAAGAGCTCCTGGATGAGGCGGATATCCACTCCCTGCTCGAGCAGGTGGGTCGCGTAGCTGTGGCGGAGCATGTGCGGGGTGACGGTGCGGCTGATGCCCGCTCTTCTGGCCGCGTTCTTCACGATCATCTGGATGGATTTGACGCTGTACATGCCCCCGCGCCCCTGGAAGAGATAACCCTCACCCTCAGGGATCGCCTTGGCCAGCTCCGGCGAGAGGTGGAAGAGCCGGTCCTTGGCACCCTTGCCGCCCTTGACGAGACCATGGGCCCGTTCCGGGAAGAGATGCTCGTGTTTGAGCTTCCGCAGCTCCGACAGGCGCAGCCCGGTGCTGTACAGGAAGCTGAGCAGAAGCTTATGCTTCTCGTTCGTCGTCGCGTCGAGCATCGCCTTGACCTCCTCGCGCGAGAGGAGCCTGGGGAGCTGTTTTGGCTCCTTCATGCAGGGAATGTCGGGGTGAAGTCTTCGTTTGTGCACCAGCAGGTAATAGCTCTTCACCGCCTGCGCTGCGAGATTCACGCTTGTGGCCGCGTGATTTCGATTCGCGAGCGAGAGGAGCCAATTCTCGACATCCTCCCGTTTCGCGTACCGTGGCTCGCGCCTGAGAAAACGAAAGAATCTGCCGACATGATAGCCGTAGGTCTTCCGGGTTCTCGGGCTGTAATTCCGAAGAGCAAGCTGCCGGTGAAACAGGGCGAGTTCTCGATCGTGCATTGAGAAAGGCAATTATCGTCCCTATTAATCATTTACGGGCGAATGTCCAGTGCTCACTCCGGAAGAGTCGGAAAATAGCCGAACAGGGTCACGAGACCCTGCCTTCGAATAACACTTCCAGTGACTGCCTAGCGGCAGCATTCGG
>CAZSAS010000062.1:0-5321 GCA_964604855.1 uncultured Methanosarcinales archaeon | reverse complement strand
GTCCACCCCTCTCTGCCACCCCCTCCCCCTCTTCCCATTAACTGTGTTTCGTATGCAAATCCATAAATACTCGATAATCATCACCGCCTCCATGCCAGAGGTGGGCGAATTCGAGATGCGGGGCTTCAAGCTCGTCTGCCCCAAGTGCTACGGCCGCACCTTCACGCGCAGCACCGCCACCGCGGAGATGGGAAGCCTGCTCGGCTTCTCCTGGAGCCGCCAGAGCGAGAACTACGAGTGCAACGATTGCGGCTACGTCTTCTGGTTCCTGAACAAGTAGCGCCGTGACGGCGCTCAACAGGCCAAAGCCTTTATAAAGCACTGCTGCGCTCCGCAGTTTCCGGGGCGTGAACGTGAACTTCCTCGACACCATCTTGAACAACCTGCCTGAAGTCCAGGCCCCGACAGAGAAACGGCTGGCCTTCAAGCAGAAGGTGAAATGGACCGTCATCGTCCTCGTCCTCTATTTCATCCTCGGCATGGTGCCGCTCTTCGGGCTGGCGTCGACTGCCCTGCAGCAGTTCCAGTTCTTCGAGATCGTGCTCGGCGCGAGCTTCGGCAGCCTCATCACCCTCGGTATCGGGCCGATCGTGACGGCGAGCATCGTGCTCCAGCTCCTCACGGGAGCAGGTATCGTCAACTTCGACCGCACCACGCACGAAGGAAGGGCGCGCTTCCAGGGCATCCAGAAGCTGCTCAGCGTCTTCTTCATCATCCTCGAGGGCTTCATCTACGTCAGCGCCGGTGGCCTGAAGCCGGTGGCGGGGATGGGCGGCCTGCTCATCTTCCAGCTCTTCCTGGGCGGCATCATGATCCTGCTGATGGACGAGGTCGTGAGCAAGTGGGGCTTCGGCTCGGGCATCTCGCTCTTCATCGCCGCAGGCGTGAGCAAGGAGGTCTTCATCCGCGTCTTCAGCTGGCTCCCCAGCCCGACGAACCCCGACCTGCCGGCCGGTCACCTCCCGAGCCTCATCCAGAGCGTCGCCACCCAGAACCTGTCGCAGGCGGCGATCGACCTCTCGCACATCGTCGCGACGATCGTCGTCTTCCTCGTCGTGGTCTACACGCAATCCATGAAAGTCGAGATTCCCCTGAGCTTCGGCAGGCTGCGCGGCCATGGCGTCCGCTGGCCGCTCAACTTCTTCTACACGAGCAACATCCCCGTCATCCTCGTCGCGGCGCTGCTCGCGAACGTGCAGCTCGTCGCGAACTGGATTCCCGGCCTGCAATGGCTCAGCTCGCTCGTGCAGAGCCCGAACATCCTCCAGCTCATCCTCACCGGCAGTTTCGGCCTCACCAATCTCTGGCACACGCTCGTCTACATCGTGCTCTTCATGGCCGGCAGCCTCGTTTTCGGCCTGTTCTGGGTCCAGACGGCCGGTCTCGACCCCGCCAGCCAGGCGAAGCAGATCATGGCCTCCGGACTCCATATCCCCGGCTTCCGCAAGGACCAGCGCGTGCTCGAGCGCCTGCTCGCGCGCTACATCTGGCCGCTCTCCGTCATCGGCAGCATCGCCGTCGGGCTCCTCGCCTCCGTCGCCGACCTGACCGGCGCGCTCGGGAGAGGCACGGGCATCCTCCTGACCGTGATGATCATCTATCAGCTCTACCAGCAGATCGCGCAGGAGCATATCGCGGACATGAACCCAATGATGCGCAAGTTCATGGGTGGGCGGTGAGCCGGTGTTCGCCTCCGTCCTCGACCCGGTCCTGCGGCCCCTACTCTCGCTGCCTCCTTTCCTGACAGTCTTCATCATGGCCTTCCTCATCACGCTCGGCATCACGTTCGTCTACAAGTTCGCGACCGACCAGGAGCGGATGAAGGAGCTCCGCAAGAAGGTGAAGGAGTCCCAGGAGAAGATGAAGGCCTTGCGGGACAATCCCGAGAAGATGATGAAGGTGCAACAGGACTCCATGGCGGTGAACATGGAGCTCATGAAGCACAGCTTCAAGCCGACGCTCTACACCTTCATCCCGATCATCCTCATCTTCGGCTGGATGAATGCGAACCTGGCCTACCTCCCCCTGACGCCGGGCCAGCACTTCATGCTGTCCGCCACGTTCGACCAGGGCGTCAGCGAGGCGACCCTGTCCGTCATTCCCGAGGGCATCGAGTTCGGCAACGCGACGCAGGCGGTCGAGGACGGCGCTGCCGAGTGGGTGCTGAGCGGCCCGGCGGGCACCTATAAGGCGACGATCGACGCGGGCGGCAAGGAAGGGAGCGTCGGTACGGTCGAGAAGCAGTTCCTCATCTCGGACGAGCGCCGCTACGAGCCGCCCCAGCAGACGTATACGGGTCAGGGCGTGACGAGCATCACGCTCGGGAACGTGGCCGTGAAGCCGCTCGGTGACCTCTCCCTGTTCGGCTGGCACCCCGGCTGGCTCGGCACGTACATCATGCTGAGCATCGTGCTGAGCATCCTCCTCAGGAAGCTGCTCGGCGTGGTGTGATTCTAACACCGGACTAAAACGAACTTTGCGCTAGCAAAGTTGGGAAAATTCCTCAGAATTTTCCGCTTTTAGTCCTGTTAAAAGCAGCAAAAGTGAGTGAATAAATTACGAGCGAAGCGAGGCTCTCTTTAGGGGGTCTCGGTGTCTGTGTTGCCGTGTCTTGAGGCGCTTTCGAACACCAAAACATTTATATATTGATATAATTATCAACAACTGTAGGTAATGTTATCAACATTTTGGAGATGCGAAGATGCTCACGAAGGATCAGGTTGAGATCATGCAGCTCTTCGTCTCGAAGATAGCGAAGAGTTTCACAATGCGTGGCGTCGCCTCGGCGCTAGGCAAGGATCCGGCGCAGATTCACCGTGCGATCCAGCCGCTCCTGAAGAAGGGCCTCTTGCTCCTTACTGAGGAGAAGCGGGTGCGGCTCAACTACGCAGCGCACTACCAGGAGTTGGCCTATGCTGAGCATCTGCGGACAGAGAAGTTCCTCGGCCTGCCGCGCAATAGGAGCCTCCAGCTCTTCGTCGATGACGTCCTAAAAAAGATTAAGGACGAGTACTTCATCATGCTTCTCTTTGGCTCTGCTGTTGAGAAAGAGCAGCCACGGGATATCGACGTCCTTGTCATCGTTGACTCGCCGGAGAAGATCGAGTTCACGGAGCGTTTTATGGAGAACGTCGCTGACCGGGCAACGTTCAAGCTCGACATCAATGTCGTCCCGACGGAGAGCGTCTATGAGATGGCCACCCGGCGGGAAGAGGTAAACGTTTTAAATGAATTGCTCAACAAGCATCTCATTTTATATGGGGGGGAAAGCTTCTACCGGCTGCTGCACCATGCTCGACGATAAGAAACTGGAGGAACTGCGGCGAAGAGTCGCCCGCCTCATACAGGAGGGGGCGATCAGCAAGGAAGGGAAGAAGGAGTATGTCGGCTTCTTCCTGGAGAATGCTGAGAAGTCGTTGCGCTCGGCGCAGCTCCTCTACGCCGTCTCGACGAAACAGGACCTTCAGGCCGCGACGGGCTTCCTTGAGCACGACGCAAGTCTACACGCACGTCGCCGCGAACGCGTTCAGGGGCCTGCCGAACCCGTATGACGCGCTCCATATTTGATTTCTCTATAGAAAATAATCTTTTTTGAGGGGGTACGTTTATAAAGAGTTCCTCGTTCTCGCGCAGTGCTCGCTTGGCAGCTGAGTAGCAGTAGGAGTGATGAATCATGGTGCAAGGGAAATTCAAGAGCGGACGCTTGCGGAAGAGCAAGGTGAAAGTGCCGGGCGGCCGCACCGCCACGCGGTATCTCGAGCGGAAGCCCAAGCAGGCGCACTGCGCCGAGACGGGCGAGCCGCTCCACGGCATCCCGCGCAGGCACGCGACGGACGCGAAGAACGCGCCCAAGACGAGCAAGCGGCCCGAACGGCCGTACGGTGGCGTCCTGGCCAGCGAGCCCATGCGGAAGAAGATGCGCGACGAGGCCCGTGTCCTGAGCGACGGGGCGAAAGGCGCGAAAGAGCTCTTCGGCATCGGCAGCCTCTGCCTCAAGATCGCGGGCAGGGATGCAGGCAAGCGCTGCGTCATTATCGACGTCAAGGACGGCATGTTCCTCATCGACGGCGAGACGCGAAGGCGGACGTGCAGCGTCCGCCACCTCGAGCCCCTCGGCGAGCAGCTCGCGCTCAAGAAAGGCGCGAGCCATGCCGAGGTGCGGACCGCGTTCAAGAAGCTCGGCGTCGAACTCACGGAGAGCAAGCCCAAGAAGGCGGGCGAGCGCCCGCGCCACGTCCGCAAGGCGAAAGCCGCACCGGAACCGGAAGCCGTCAAGGCCAAGAAGGCGGAGAGCACCGTGAAGGCGAAGCCTGCGACGCCCGTCGCGCCAGCGAGTCCTTCTGGGAACGGCGAAACCGCCGCGCCCACCCCGCAAGGAGGAAAGGCGACGGAAAAGGCGCAGGGCAAGAAGCCTGCCGCCAAGAGCTGATCCTCACTTCTTTCTTTTTTATCATACTCCTCTCCACCATAACAGTTATATACCTGTGCCTGGTTGGGTGCGCGCATGGTCAAGTATTTCGACGCGCTCTGGGAGAGCGTCCGGGACCTGTGGCGCAAGCCCGTCGTCTTCGTCCCCCTCCTGCTCCAGGTCGTGGCGAACATCCTCTTCGTCTTCGTCATCGTTGCGATCGGTGCCGCGGCCACGCTCTGGCTCGGCCTGTCTGACACGTCGTCGCTCATCGCTTCCCTCCCATTCCTCATCCCCCTCGGCATCCTCGTTCTCTGCGCCTTCCTCTTCCTCAACGCCTGGTTCACCGCCGGCGCGCTCGGCATCGTGAACGACGTCGTCGAGAGACGGGCGACGGGCAGCAAGAGCTTCTTCGCCACCGCGAAGGCGCGCGCGGGTTCCTACTTCCTCTTCACCCTCCTGCAGATGCTGCTCTTCATCCTCATCGCGCTCCCGGCCTTGGCATTCGTCTTCGCCGCGGCCTTCGTGCAGGCGCACGCCGTCATCATCGTCCTCGCCATCGTCTCCTGCTTCCTCTTCCTCGTCGGCGCGCTCCTCCTCGGCGCGCTCTTCTTCTTCGGCCCCGCATTCATCGTCAGGGACAGGACGACCGCCATCGACACGATCAGGAGGTGCTGGCGGCTCATCAAGGCCCGGCCCGGGCACGTCTTCGCGAGCTGGGGCATCAACCTCCTCTTCGGCCTCGTCGTCGGCCTCGGCCTCAGCATGTTCTTCGGCCTCCTCTCAGTCCCCGCCACAATGATGGAGCAGGGTGGGAACGCGGCTGGGGGCGTCATCAACATCGTCCTCGACCTCGTCCAGATACCGTTCGAGATCGCGGTCAGCCTCGTCTCGCTCCTCTTCCTCTTCCGCA
>CAZSAS010000061.1:0-5683 GCA_964604855.1 uncultured Methanosarcinales archaeon | reverse complement strand
ATGCTGTACTTGCTCTTCGTCGTGTCCTTCGTCTCGATGCTCGTGCTGCCGTCGGCGAGGATCTCGACTTCCGCCTGGCTCAGGTCAGACGAGCTGCTGATGCGGAACGCCTTGCTGTCCGCGATGAACGCGACGCTCTCGCCGATGATGTCTACGTCCTCAATCGCGTCGTTCACGATCGCGGAATCGGTCTTCACCACCGCCTTGAAGTCGAGGCTGGGCACCTTCTGCTCGCGCTCCTCGACGTCGATGAGCGGCAGGAGGAACTCGCGCTTGCTCTTCCCCTTGAGCGTGACTTTCAGCTTGCTCTCCGGGTTCTCGAGCGTGATCGTGTCGTTCGGCTTCACCCGGCGGAGCACCTGCTTCAGGTCGTTCAGGTTGATGGCGAGGGCGCGCTCCGTCTTCGCGTCGTACTCGACGAAGCAGCTGCTGAGCAGCTTGTAGACGACCATCGCCACGTTGGCGGGGTCCATCGCCACGAGCTCGAGCCCGTTCTTCCCGACCTGGAACCGCACCTCCGTGACCAGGTCCGCGATGATGCTGACGCTGTCCTTGAGGAACTTCGTATCGGCAATCGTGAGCTTCATGCTTCCCCCTCTGGTACCCTTGGAGAGGCGGAGCGCGGGTGCCTATTTAAAGGTTTTCACGCCCTGGGCCGATGCGACGACGTATCTTCTCGATCGTCGCGCTGTCGAGCCCGAGCAGCAGCAGGCGACATCGCCGTACGAACCGTCGCACCTCCTCCGGCTCCGCCGCCGGGCGTTCCTCGAGGTAGTACTGCGTCCGTATCCTGTCCTCCTTGAGCCGGATCATGAACTCCTGTTCCTGCATCGTGAAGCCGAGCGCGTCCATCAGCACGAGCGTGCAGTCATGGATCCCGCTCCGGACGCCGCACCGCATGAGGAGCGCGTAGAGCGAGTGGTAGCAGGCGTAATAGGCGGTAATCACTCGCCATTTCCCCTTCGCCGCGTCCATCGTCTCGAGCGTCTCGTCCGCCTCTGCCAGATGGGCCTTCTCGAGCCGCGGGTCGGGCGCGATGAGCGCGAGGCCACGACGCTGCTCACGGCACCATGCGATCCTGGAAGAGCCTGACCGCGAGTGAGATGTCGCCGAAGCAGATGTGGTTCTTCCGGATCTCGTGCGCGAGCGCCTGCTGCTCGCGGAGGAGGCGTGCGAAGGTCTCGGGTGTGGCATGGTGCTCGTTCACCGGGATGGGCGAACGCTTTTTTATCTCTTCCAGCCGCGATTCCGCAACATTTCCGAGAAGGAGCACATCGAGGTCCGAATGTCCGTCCGCGAGGCCGGAGGCGTAGCTGCCGAAGAGGATGACCGTGCCGCACGTCGAGAGGAGGTCGCGGACGAGCAGGCTCGCGTCGTCGTTGCGCGCGAGGAATGCGAGCGCCTTGTGGTGCTCGACGATCGAGAGGAGCAGGGAGGTCTCCTCGCGCTCCTGATCGAGCGTGTAGAGCCTGTTCCTGCCGTGGCGCTCGTAGCGGAGGAGATTCTCGCGCGCGAGTCCGTCGAGGATCCGCGCCGTTGTCTGCTGCGGAACGCCGGATGCGCGTGCGAGGTCGCTCGCCGTCAGCTTCGCCGCAGCATCCGTCGTGAACGGCACCAGGAGTTTTACCCATTTTTGGTGAATATTACTCATTAATGGTTCAATAGAGCACGGTCATTAATAAGGGTTCCGGAACGAAAAGGGTTCCCCCTCAGGGCGCCGTGGCCGGCGCGGCTCACTGCTGCACGAGACGGTCGATGTGCTCGGCGAGGCCGCAGAAGACATCCAGATGGAGCGGCAGCTGCAGGCGCCCGTTCTCGGATATTTCTTCCGGGAGGTTCTCGACGCGGTACGGCCCGTCACGGCGCAACCGTACGTGCGTCGCGATGGCCTCCGCGAGCTGGTCGCTGTCGCGATAGCTGCCGCAGATGCCGCCTTCCACGCAGAAATACCCGGTGCCGAGGACACTGATCCTGTATGTCGGTTCTGGCATCGCCAGGAGACGGACAGAGAGAAAAGGGTTAATAAAGTTTACGCGGCAGGAGCGGCCGCCCGTCTCAACTGCCCTGCAGCCCGTTCATGCGTGCTCAGCCCTCAACTGCTGGTATCGCTCCATCACCCGATCGTAGAATCCGATCGGGAAGGCGCCGTCGCGTCCGGGCACGCTGTCTTTTGCCGGACAGCGGTTGTTGACCAGGTTGCGCGGGTCGTCGAAGCCGCGCTGCCGGTTCGGGCTGGTCGCCCAGATGGCGGCGAGGCCCTGCGTGCGCACGTCCCCGTATATCGTCTCTGCGTCGCGCCTGCCGGGACAGGACTGGACCGAGCCGTTCGCCCGGATGTAGAGCCCGAGCGCGGCCTGGTTGCACGGCTCAGCGCCGACGTAGCTCGCGATGCCCTCAGCGAGGATCTGCTCGTCCGTCTGGATGCCTTTCTCGACGTTGTAGGCGTATATCCTCGCGTAGAGCTCGACGAGCTTCTCGACGAAATCGTCGGCTTCGCGCTCCCGCTGATGCTGCTCTTTGCCCTTGCCGCTGAGCATCGAGGGCGTCATCACGACCGGCGTGCCGCGCTCGACGAAGAACCGGTAGATGTCGAAGCTCTCGTCGATGTTCTCCGGCGTGATCGGCGCGTTGAGCGCGCAGACGCGCTGCGTCGCGCCGTTCGCGTAGAAGGCGCTGCCCATGATGTTCTCGAGGGCCTGGTCGCGGATCGCGGCGTAGCCCTGCAGGCCCTGCCGCTGCCCCGCGCGCTCGCTCGTCACGAGCCGGTCCGCCTTCTCGTCGTCGAATGTCTGGAAGCTGAAGAGCAGGTTGACATTGCCGTAGGCTGCGAGCCTCTCGGTCAGCTCCTTGGCGCCCATGCCCTGGTAGCGCTGGGCGAGCTCGTCGCTACCGAGCATCGCGCCCTTGGTGAAGATGCTCAGCGTCACCCCGCGCTCCTGATAGGCCTCGATGATCCTGAAGAGGTCTGGGTTCATCAGCAGCTCGCCGGGACCGAGGAACTTGACGCTCTTGAAGGCGTGCCCTTCCGCCGCTGCGATGCTGATGGCCTCGTCGACGATGCCGATTGTCTCCTCGAGCGTGAGCATCCTGTTCGGCGCCCGGGCACCGATCCGCGTCGGGTTGCCTCTTGCGCCGGCGGCGCCCCGCTTGGCGTAGACGGCGCCCTCCTCGTTGAAGCAGAACTCGCAGGCGTGGACGCACAGACGGGACCGGTAGAGGTTCATCACGCTCGCGGCGGTGCTCGGATCGTTGTGCAAGGCGACCACCTCGGAAGGGATGTGCTCGATATCGAGTGTGTAGAGGCCGGGCTGCGTCGGTTCGCCTCCATCCTCTCCGTGGATGTGCCAGTCCGTGACGCCGTTCACCCAGCCCGCGGGCATCTTCCCCGGGACGGTGATCGGTAGCCTGCTCTCTAAGTTGGATTTGCTCATATGCTTCACCCCCGGCGACGTTGTGACATCCGGTTTTTCGTAACTTTATAGTGGTGAAGCATATATATTAAACTTTCTTCAGGAATATTGTCTAAAATAATTAAAATAGCGATAAATATTTAAAATATGCTCAAAATACAAGAAATATATGAAAATAAGGCTTGATAGATATGATCGAAAGCTCCTCGCCGAGCTCGACAAGGATTGCCGCGTGTCGACGAACATGCTCGCCCGCAAGGTCGGCAAGTCGCGCCAGGCCGTCGAATACCGTGTCAACCGCCTCGTCAAACGCGGCATCATCACGGGATTCCAGACCGCGTTCAACCCGCACAAGCTCGGCTGGAAGATCTACAAGATCTATCTGAAGCTGCGAAATATCCCTGAAGAGAAGCAGCAGCTCTTCGAGTGGCTCAAGGCCAGCGGCACCGTCTATTGGATGGGCGAGTGCTCAGGCTCGTGGGACCTGATCTTCGGCGTCTTCTGCAAGGACGACAATACCTTCTACGAGCTCAAGAACCGCATCCTGAACAGGTTCAGCGGAATCATCATCGGCGAGTACGGCGACATCCTCATCGACGTGCAACAGTATAGCAAGATGTATTTCACGCAAGAGATCGTCCCGCCAGTGGAGTTCGCGGGCACGATGGAGGAGCATCCGCTCGAGAATGTCGATTATGCCATCCTCGGGATCATCGTCAACGATGCCCGGATCCCGGTGACCGAGCTGGCGCGACGGGTCGGGAGCACGCCCGCGATTGTCCGGAACAAGCTCCGGCGGATGGAGGAGATAGGAATCATCATCCAGTACCGGCTCGGCATCGATCTCAACACGCTCGGGCTCGAGCTCTACAAGGCGATCATCAAGCTCGACCGGTACACCGAAGAGGACGCGCGCAAGCTCCTCGAATACTGCAGCCGGCTGCCGAACATCCACTACTACATCCGGAACATCTGGCAGATCGAGCCGGAGCTCGTGGTTGAAGGGTATCAGGAGTACTACCGGATCATCGAGGCGCTCAAGCGGGAATTCCCGTACGTCATCCGCTCCGTGGATTCTGTGCTGATGATCACGGACGAATGGACGCCCGGGTTCCGCAACCTGTTGCATCTGGGCGAGGGCGCGACGGGGAAGAAGGCCGAGAAAAAAGTTTCGGCTGGCTGAGAAACGCCTTACGCCACCTTGACCCGCTCGCCGTCCTTGACGAGGCGAATCTGGTGCTCCTTGTAGCCGACTTCCTTCGCGAGCTCCTTGAAAGCGGCGAGCTGCTTGGGGTCGCCGTGCGTCGGGATGATGTTGTGCGGCTGGAGCATGTTGAGGAAGTCGCGGTGGTCCTCGCGTGCGCCGTGGCCCGACACGTGGATGTTGTCGAAGATGCGGATGTGCTTCGCCTGGAGCTGCTCGTCGAGGCGTTGCCGGTTCGCGATCGTCACGGGCGTCGGGATGGTCTTCGAGGAGAAGACGACCATGTCGTTGTCCGTGAGCGGCAGCAGGTTCTGGTTGACGATGCGTGACAAGACGGCTTTCGGCTCGCCCTGGTGGCCGGTGCAGACGAAGAGGTACTTCTCCGGGTTCTTGACCTTCTTGAGGTAACCCTTGATCTTGCTGCCGAAGCCGACGATCTCGACGTCGCTGAAGTCGGCCAGGCCGACAGCCTCCGCCGCATCCACGTATTTCGCGAGGCTTCGCCCGAGGAAGACGGGCTTGCGCTTCATCATCTTCGCCACGCCGACGATGGCGCGCAGGCGCGCGATGTGGCTCGAGAAGGTGGTGACGATGATGGTCGCGTCCCTGCTCTGCGTACCGAGGAGCACGTCCTTGAGCATCTCCTCCGCGATCTTCTCGCTCGGGGTCTTGATGGGCTGGTCCGCGTAGAGCGTGTCGAGGATGAGGTAGTCCACCTGCCCTTTCAGCTCGCGCAGCCGTTCGTAGTTCGGCTTCGGCCCCATGGTGGGGTTGTTGTCGAACTTGAAGTCGTTCGCGTACAGCACCTTGCCGTAGGGCGTGTGCACCAGCGCCATCACGGTCTGCGGCGCGCTGTGCGTGATGTAGATGAACTCTATCTCGAACTTGCTCCCGACGCGGAAGCGGTCGTTGACGTCGTGCGCGACCAGCTTGCCGCGCGGCAGGCGCTTCTCGTCTGCGAACATGCGGCGGACGAGCTCGATCGTGAAGGGGGTGCCGTGGATGTCGCAGTCGAACCGGTTCGCGAGATACGGCACGGAGCCGATGTGGTCGAGATGGGCGTGTGTCA
>CAZSAS010000060.1:0-5719 GCA_964604855.1 uncultured Methanosarcinales archaeon | reverse complement strand
ATCATTTAAACCCCCTCCTTCCCTCTCATTCCCATGCCCTTTACGCATGCCCTGAGCCCCATCATCTTCTCCTTCGGCCCCTTCGCGCTGCGCTGGTACAGCCTCGTCTACGTCGCGGGCTTCCTCGCCGCCTACTGGCTCCTCCTGCGATCCGCTGAGAAAGGACGGATCAAGAACCTCGACAAGCATGGCGCCGAGGAATTCATGGTCTGGCTCATCATCGCCAGCATCGTCTGCGCGCGCCTCACCTACGTCCTGGTGTACAACCCGGCCTACTATCTCGCCGCGCCCTGGAAGGCCGTCTTCCTCTGGGAGGGCGGGCTGAGCTTCCACGGCGGCCTGCTCGGCGCGCTCGTCGCGGGCTGGCGGTTCGCCAAGGAGCGGAAGGTGCGTTTCTACGACCTGGCGGACCTGCTCGTCCTGCCCTTGAGCCTCTTCCTCGTTTTCGGCAGGATCGCCAACTTCATCAACGGCGAGCTCGTCGGCAGGATTACGGACGCGGCGCGCACGCCGTGGTGCGTCACCTATCCCGACCGGCCGCTGATCGAGGGCTGCCGCCATCCCAGCCAATTCTACGAAGCCGCGAAGAACCTCAGCGTCTTCCTCCTGCTCCTGCCCTTCGAGTTCAAGGAGGGCTTGCGGAAGAGCGTCAAGCCCGGCACCGTCTTTTGGTTGTTCTGGGCCTTCTACGGCTTCGGCCGGCTCGTCACGGACTTCTGGCGCGCGCCCGACCCGACGGATTTCACGCTCGCCACGACCGGCCTCTTGGTCGGCCAGTGGCTCAGCCTCGCGATGGGGCTCGCTGGCGTAGGCATGCTGGTATGGCTCTACCGGGAACGCCTCTCAAATACTACTAAAAAGTAGTAAAATATATAAATGGACCGTTCCTCAAAACAGGGATGAACGAGTCCTCCCTCCGCGACGTGCTGAGAGGCCTGAGCAAGTCGCTCTTCGGCTTTCCCGCAGGATCCGACCACGATGTCCATCCGCTCCTCTATCTCGTCGGCGACCCGAACAGGCTGCCGGACGTGGACTGGAGATGGGCGTCGGACGACGAGGAAGCGGAAGGTCTCACGCTCAGAGGGGAGCTCGGCGACCGCGTGGGCAATCTCCTCGAACGCTATGGCAACCCGGCAAGGCTTCATCCTTCAACAGGCAGTCCCAACTGTCACGACATCGCCTGGTACGCAGCGGGCCTCAGGGATAGCTTCTCACCAGCAAGCCCCGCCTATATCGGTGCGGTCTACGACATGCTGGGAATCGCACCGTCACGAGCACCGCTCGAGCCTGAGGAGGGAGAAGCGGTCCTCGTCCATGTTGTCGAGCAGGACGCCCTCGAGGCCGCGGATCCCGCATCTGAAGCGGGACTCTTGTTCAATAAAGCCGTTCATCACTCCGCTGTCAAGCTCGGCACCCTTGACAGGCATGAAATCTGTCTCTGGAAGAACGGCAACAGTGGTGGGATACGGCTCTCGACCGAGTACGAGATGCGCCACCGCTACGAACCGGTCATCGGGAAGCTCCTCGCCCCGCTCTATGTGAGCGCCGCAACTATCAAAGAATTCGCAAGAACAAAGGGAATAGGCAGGCTCTAGCCCCAATACTTTTTTATACGGGTTCTCCACGGACAGGGACATGACCGTCATCATCATCAACTTCAAGACCTATCTGCAGGCGACCGGCGAGCAGGCAGTGCGGCTCGCGAAGCTCTGCGAAGCCTTCGCCGAGGAGCGTGGCATCGACATCCGCGTCGCGGTCCAGGCCGCGGACATCTACCGGGTCAGCCAGGCAGTGAGCATCCCGGTCTATGCGCAGCACATGGATTCGATCACGCCCGGCAGGGACACGGGATTCATCCTGCCGGAAGCGGTCAAGGAAGCGGGCGCGATCGGCACACTCATCAACCATTCAGAGCACCAATTAAGCGACGAGCGCATCGCGAAGACGGTGGCGCGTGCACGGGAGCTCGGCCTCAAGTGCATCATCTGCGCCGACACGCCGGAACGGGGCGCGGAGCTGCTCAGGCATCAACCGGAGTTCATCGCCGTCGAGCCGCCGGAGATGATATCTAAAGTCAGTGTGACGACGAAGCCGGAGATCATCAAAAAAGCCGTCGAGCTGATCCATGGTCCCCTGCTCGTCGGGGCCGGCGTGGCGACCGGCGCGGACGTGCAGAAGGCGATCGAGCTCAAGACGCAAGGCGTCCTCCTGGCGAGCGGCGTCTGCAAGGCGGACGACCCGAAGGCCGCCTTGGAGAAGCTGTTGGATTTCTGAGAGCGCGTCGTGAGAATGATGGTTCCGCTCATTCCACGGCGATGTTGACCTTGCTCCGGGCGTAGAGCTCTTCAGGACCCGAATCGGGGACGCTATCCACCTTGATCATGAAGACGTACTCGCCGCTCGGCGTCCCTTTCGGGACGTGCACCCCGACGTAGAAGGCCTTGTTGTCATAACGCGGAATGGTATAGATCGTGTCGAGCGTGACCGCTTTCGGGCAGGACGTGCCGCACGAGGCCGGGGCCGGAGAGAGCTGCTCGATGCCATCCACTCTGAACCGGGACTCTTGGCCTTCCAGCTCGTTCTGGATCGCGACGGCGAACGTGGCGGTGCCGCCGCGGACGATGTCCTGCGTCTGGTCCAGGACCGCAATGCGCTGGTCGCTGTTCAGGAGCATGTCGAACAGCTGACCCTGCGTCCGCTTGCCGACCTCTTCGGGAAGCTTGACTCCCGCGTTGTAGATGCTATAGACGAGGGCGATGCCGCCGCCGACGAGAATCATGCCGAGGATGAGCACGACGAGCGTGTTCACCGCCAATTCCATGCCGCGCCTGTCGCTCATGCTTCTCGCCCGGAACCTGATGATAATGCGGAAAGGATGAAGGGGTTGTAGGAGTATGAGGAAAAGAGTTAAATCGTTTCCTGCTCTACTTCATGAAGTGGTATTCCCGCATCAGGATCCACATGAAGATGAGCAGCAGGACGGCGCCGCCGAGCATGATGCTGAGGCCGTACCAGAAGTCCGCGCTGACGTTGACGATGCGGTAGAAGCCGTAGCCCATGATGAGCACGCCGAGCCAGAGGAACTTGTCCAGGACGAGCTTGAGCAGGTCGAACTCCTCAGACCGTGTCAGGTGTCGCTTGTTTTTCACCATCGTATCACCTCAGATGTCGACCGTCATGATGAACTGCGCATCATACACGTTGCTGTCTCCCTTGCCGAGGAGCTTGCAGATGTACTCCCCCTGGTCCATCGGGGTCCCGTCCGCTTTCGCCGCGGTCACGATGATCCTGAAGCCTTTGGAATCGCCGCCATCGATTGTGGCCGTGAGGGACTGCACCTGCGGCGTGTCAGCTGAGCCGGCAGGGCCGATGCATTCGGGAATGGACACGCCGAACGTGTCCTGGTTGCCGGTGTTGTAGATACCCACCTTCACCTCCTTGCTGTCGCCGCGCTTGATGTCGATGCTGCTCGGCGTCAGCCGGATCGGCTCCTGGGCAGTCGGTGGCGTGTCGAACTGGTCGGTGTCAATCAGTGCCGGCAGCACGTTGGCCTGCTGGAAGAGTCCGCGGATGAACCCGATGCCGAGCCCGAGCAGCACCATCGCGATCACCAGGATGACGATCGTGTTGACGCCGATCTCGAGAGAAGCCTTCTTGTTGAGACGCATAGTGTCACCTCACCTCAATATGGGGTGCTCCGGAGATGGAAGTTTATAAAGATTACCATAGGTTCGGGGAGACGCCACCCAAAGGTTTAAATAATTCACCGCGTTGTAGCGAGCGCAGGTGGGGGCATGGAACGCGCAATCCTGGTCATTGTCTTGATAGTCGCCCTGGTGGGCGTCGTCGGGCTGTTCTCGACCTATAATTTCGGGCCCGCGGATGCGATACCCGCGACGGGCTATGCGAGCGGCAGTCTCACGGGCAACGCGGTGACGAGCGGCAACGCGGCGCCGAACTATGACTGCAGCGCCTGCGCGGGCTACGCGCCGGTGTGCGCCAAGCTGAACAACCGTTACATCACGTTCAAGAACGCCTGCGAGGCAGGCTGCAGCGGCGCCAGAGTGGTCCGCGCGTTCGCCTGCGAACGCATCTGAATTATCACGGATGTCTTGTCTAGTATACGGAAGCCCGGATTTTCTACCGCAAAGCTTAAATAGGGTAATCCCCAGAAATGCTTGTTACGACGGGGGGATGCAAACGTGCCCGACGCGTTTGCACGTCGTATGATGATTCGACGCGAGATTCCTCGCGCTCGTCCCCGCAACAAACGGAGGAACAACCATGCCTCAGAAGCTCAAGCTTGCCAAGCCCATCAAGAAACTCACGGAGGAGGTCGTCAGCGAGCTCGTCGGCGAGCACGCCATGCCGATCATCGAGTTCCTCAAGGGCAAGACGAAGATCAGCGAGTTCATCATCGCGGAAGAGCTCGACCTCGAGATTAACGAGACCAGGAACATCCTGTACAAGCTCCTCGAGCACAACATCGTCAGCTTCCTCCGGAAGAAGGACCGGATCAAGGGCTGGTACATCTGCTACTGGGACTTCAACGAGCACATGGTGCCGCACCTGCACCGCAAGCTCAACCTGCAGAAGCTCGAGAAGATGCGGGACCGCCTCACGAGCGAGGAGGGCGGCACGTTCTTCATGTGCAAGAACGCTTGCGTCCGCATGGACTTCGACAAGAGCATGGAGTTCGAGTTCAAGTGCGTCGAGTGCGGCAGCATCATGCACCAGCAGGACAACAGCCGCACGGTCGAGTTCCTCAAGGACAAGATCAAGGAGCTCGAAGCCCTCACCAAGTAAAACGCCTTCCTTAAATACCTCTTCTCCCTCCGTTCCCGCATGGAACTCCTTCCGGGCATCGTCGCCGACAACACTACCCTCTATCTCCCTCCCTCGAAGACCCTGATACTCGCCGACCTCCACATCGGCTACGAGGAGGAACGATTGAGAAGAGGGGGTGTCCTGTTACCCAAAGAGCAAAAAAAATATTTCAAGAAGGAATTGGACAGGCTATTTGAGAAATTTGACATTCAGACAGTTGTTCTCGCCGGCGACATCAAGCACGAGTTCGGCACCATCTCGCGCGAGGAGTGGTTCGAGGTCCAGGGATTCATCACCGGCATCCGCGAGCGCGGCGCCAGCGTCGAGGCGGTCAAGGGGAATCATGATGTCCTGATAGAACCCATCCTCAAGAAATTGGATGTGGAACTCAAGAAATTCCTCATAATCAAAAACTCCTCCTCCGAAAACCTGACCCCCGCCAAGAAAAAAGACAAGACAGGCAGCAGCGAAACCGTCCTCGTGGTGCACGGTGATGCCACGCTCGACGATTTGCAGAGCGAGGGTTTAGGTGATAAGGAGTTGAAGAAAATAGAGACGATCATCATGGGCCACGAGCACCCCGTGGCGCGCATCACGGACGGCCTCAGGACAGAGACTGCGAAGTGCTTCCTCGTCGGCGACTACCGCTACCGGCGCGCGCGGCGGAAGCTCGTGGTCATGCCGTCCTGGAACCCGCTCGCTAGCGGGATAGATGTGGTCCAGGAGCGGCCGCTGGGGCCGCTCCTGGCGGAATTCACTGGTTTCTCTGCCTTCGCAGTGGTGGAAAGGAAGGTTTTGGCGTTTGGTCGTGTAGAACGACTGCGAAGGCTGTGAGCGTCTAGCTGATGATGGTGGTCACCGGTCTCTCCCGCTTGGCTTCCATGGCGTCGCA
>CAZSAS010000059.1:0-5801 GCA_964604855.1 uncultured Methanosarcinales archaeon | reverse complement strand
TCCCCCTTAAACGTCTTTCCCCCCCCAAACGTCTTTACACCTCCACAACACCACTCAAAACGGTTTTTGTCGCACAAACGCTTTTCCCTTTCTTCTTCCGGAACACAAAGCTCCAAAGCTTTAAAAAGCACCCTTGACTTCAGCATCCCATGCATCTTACGGGGCGATCCGCATGGGCACGAACGACACGTCTGGAAAGCCGGCCATCCGTAGCCCCATCGTCTCTGTCCTCGGCCATGTAGACCACGGGAAGAGCTCCATTCTCGACGCGATCCGCGGCTCGAACATCCTCGCCACGGAAGCCGGCGCCATCACCCAGGCGATCGGCGCGAGCATCATCCCCCTCGCCACGATCAGGAAGGAATGCGGCGCGCTCCTCGACAGCCTCAAGATGGCCTTCACCATCCCCGGGCTGCTGTTCATCGACACGCCCGGCCACGCCGCCTTTACCAGCCTGCGCAAGCGCGGCGGCGCGCTCGCCGACATCGCCATCCTCGTCGTCGACCTGAACGAGGGCTTCAAGCCGCAAACAATCGAGGCCATCGAGATACTCAAGACGGCCAAGACCCCGTTCATCGTCGCCGCCAACAAGCTCGACATCATCCACGGCTATCGCAAGAAGCACGACGGCCTGCTCGCCGACATCAGAGCGCAAGATGAACAAGTCCGGACCGCGATCGACACTAAGCTCTACGAACTGGTGGGACAGTTCCACGAACGCTTCGGCATGAGCGCTGAGCGCTTCGACCGGGTTGACGACTACACCAAGCAGCTCGCGCTCATCCCCTGCAGCGCGCTCAGGAAGCACGGCATCGCCGAGCTTCTCATGGTCCTCACCGGGCTCGCGCAACGCTTCCTCGAGCAGCGCCTCGGCGTCACGGTCACGGGCCCGGCCAAGGGCACGGTCCTCGAGGTGAAGGAGAGCGTCGGCCTCGGCACCACCGCGGACGTGATCATCTACGACGGCACCCTGAAGCGGAACGACACGGTCGTCATCGCCGGCCTCGACGGGCCGATTGTCACGAAGGTGCGCGCCCTCCTCGAGCCCGCGCCGCTCTCCGAAATGCGGGACAAGAAGGCCAAGTTCCGGCCGGTGCAGGAAGCGGTGGCCGCCACCGGCGTGAAGATCTCCGCGCCGGACATGGACGGCGTGCTCAGCGGTATGCCCCTCATGGGCGCGCGCACGCCCGACGAGGAGGAAACCGCGAAGACGGCGGTGATGGCCCAGCTCGAGGCCCTCGCGGTCGAGACGGGCGAGCACGGCATCATCATCAAGGCCGACACGATCGGCTCGTTGGAGGCGCTGAGCGTCCTCCTCAAGGAGGAAGGCATCCCGGTCCGGAAGGCGAGCGTCGGCCCCGTCACGAAGAAGGACCTCGCCGACGCGGAGAGCAACGCGGAGCAGGATCCGCTCACGGCCGTCATCCTCGGCTTCAACATCCCCGAAGAGCAGGGGGACGAGAAGGTGAAGGTCTTCACCGACCCGGTCATCTACAAGCTCATCGAGGGCTTCACGGCCTGGAAGAAGGAGCGGGAGGAGGCGCGGCTGAAGGAGGCGCTCGACGAGCTCATGCCCATCTGCAAGGTCGAGGTGCTTCCGGGCTGCATCTTCCGCCAGAGCAACCCTGCCGTGGTGGGCGTCGAGGTCCTGCAAGGCGTGCTCAAGCCCGGTACGCCGCTCATGCGGCTCGACGGCACCAAGTTCGCGGTCGCGAAAGAGCTCCAGCAGGAGGGCAAGAGCCTCGCGAAGGCCGACCGCGGCTTCCAAGTGGCCCTCTCGCTCCCCGGCGTCACGGCCGGTCGGCAGTTCGACGAGCACGACGTCCTGCTCTCCGACCTGAACGAGCGCGAGTTCCGCAGGTACAAGGACCACAAGACCCTGCTCAGCGGCGAGCAGAAAGACCTCTTGAAGCAGATCGCGGAGCTGAAGAGGAAGGGCAACCCGGTGTGGGGGGTCTGAGCGTCTTCTTCGACGAAAATTTTTTATAGGAGACTTATTCTCTCTTAGTCGGACTAAGATGGTGAATGCCCTCGTCTCGCTCAGCGAGAATGCGAACCGCGTCCTGAACGTCGTCAAGGCGAAGTACTCGCTCAAGGACAAGGCGGAGGCGATCGAGCTCGTCATCGCCAAGTACATCGAGAGTGAGCAGGATCCCGAACTGCGACCGGAGTTCATCCGGAAGATCAAGGCTGCGGAGAAAGGAGCGTTTATCAAGGTGGATGACTTCGCCGCCGAATTCGGGTTGAAGAAAATTGTACGGGCTCGACATCGCTGACGACGTCTACAAGCGATTCTCGAAGCTCGCCGCCAAAGACCCGAAACTTCTCCGTTAGGTCCAGAAGAAACTTGACGAGATCAGAGAGGCTCCGTATCATTTCAAGCCGCTGCGGAAGCCGCTCCAGAACAAGCGGCGCGTCCACGTCGGCGGCTCCTTCGTCCTCATCTACACGATAGTGGAAACCGAGAAGCTTATTAAGGTCCTCGCGTTCGAGCATCACGACGACGCCTACCGATGAACCATGCCCAACCTCCGCACGCTCGGCTCGAAGGAACGCAAGAAGGTGCTCGGGAAGCTCACCGAGCAGTACGGCTGCGACACGGCGTTCTTGAAGAAGTATGTCTGGCTGTTCAAGGAGCAGAAGGCGAAGTACTCCATCGCGACCGAGGACGTCCTCGAGCTCGACCTGGCCGCGCTCCCGGTGGAGACGCTCGGCCTGTACGTCTGCTCCGAACTGAAGAACGGCGAGATGCGGCTCAGTATCGAGGGTTCGCAACTCATCGGCCCCTCATGCACGAAGAACATCCTGGAACTGGACGACGGCGAATTCAAGCTGTGGATCCGCGGCCATGACATCGAGAAGGAGACTGCCCTGACGGGTTTTCTCGTCGTCAAGCACGCCGACGACTTCGTCGGGAGCGGCAAGCCGGTGCTTGACGAGAAGACCGGCCGGATTGTCGTGCACAACTACATCCCCAAGACGCGCTACGTGCGGAGCGAGGACTAGGCGGCGGGCGACTAGCCGATCCGTTGCAGACGGTAGCTCGCTTTTTTGGGATTGATTGCCGCCTCGTAGATGCCGATCGGGCGACGCTTCATCCGCAGCCTGACCTCGCTGATCAGTCCCCGTTCCTTCTCCCAGATGCTGTCCGAAACCCGGTCGGTGAGTTCGCCGGGCGGGACGAAGCCGGTGATATGGATCTTCCAGGCGTCGAGCTTCCGATCTACCTCTTCGAGGAAATCGCCGGGTGACATGTCAGGATGCTCGATCATGCTGCATGGTAAGGTATAGATGCCGAGTCCTGACGGGACGGAGCGGCGGCCGAAGGCCTTGGCGAACAGGAGGATTGCGGCGCCATGGTCCTCCGTGAGTGGTATGCCTGTGAGCTTGAACCTGGCGCTGTCGCCGTAGTGGAAGACGGGGGCGAAGGAGAGGTTCGGGGTATACGTGAAGGTCTGCATCTTGTCTCCTATGCCGCTCTGAGTTCGGTGAGTTCCTTGAAGAACGCGGCCGTCTCTCTCACGGGGATGCCGTACCCGGTTTCGGCGCGTTCACGACGAGCTCGTGCCCGGTTCTCGTGCGGGTCGTGCGTCTCCTGATCGAGCTTCCACATCTCGGGCGTCTGGATCTGCACCTCGATGGCCATGCCGCAGTACTCGATCGCGACCTTCCAGGCTTCGTAGGCCTTCTCGCCGTCCCGTTCCTTGTAGCCCTTGACGCGCTTCCTCGTGCCGTCTTTCTTCTCTTCATACACTGGTTCTCCCCAGTAGTCCTGGGGCTCGCCGATGAAGCGCATGTTGCCACCCATGAGGGCGCACGCGTTCTCAAGGCTCTTCACGAGCTTCTCTTTCGCGCGCTCGCCGCTCACGACGATCTTGACGCCGAGGTAGTCCTTGATCGCGTTCGGGTGCTCGGTGTTGTCGATCTTGGTGTCGTCCTCGAAGAGATCATCCAGGCACCAGACGCCGTCGGTCACCTTGCTGATGAAACGGTCGGAGCCCTTGACGCGCGTGTAGATCTCGAGGATGTCGTTGTTGTTCTGGAAGTCGCGGAAGCGCCGTTTCCGGGCGTCGCGTCTCTTGCGGAGCTTGTCATAGGCGGTCCCATGCTGTCTTTTCCACTGGTTCCTCTCTTTTTGGGTGTAGGGTTGACCCGGGCTCTTGTCATTCTCGAATGGGTTCTGAGGGATGTTCTGGATGCCCAGCTTGCGTTCGAATTCCTCGTCGGCTTCTTCCGCTTCCGCTTTCAGGGCCCAGTATTGGTCGACACGGCCGAAGTCGTATTGGAGGCGGGAGAGCGTCGGCTCTTGGAGCGCGTTGCAGTCTTGGCAGCGCGCGATGGCGCGCGCGAGATGGTAGTCGTTGCCGCGCAATGCTGTTAGGTCGTCGCGCGTGATCTCGGGATTGAAGTCGAGCGGGCCGTGCTCGTCGCAGTTCGCGTAGACGAGATAGCGGAGCATCGGTTCTTGCTTGCGCTTGCCCCCGGCCATTCCCTTGAATTCATCGTTCCGGAGCTTGTTGAGGAAGAAGAAGTCGACGAACTCGTAGAGGAGGGTCTCGCCTTGCCTCGCGACCCGTTCGTGCTCTTGCCTGAAGACGCGAATCTCTTCCGGTCGGATGATGTCGCCATCCTTGATGACTGTTTTCAGGGTCTCGAGACGCTCTTGCGGGGTTTCGCCGAATTCCTCCTCGTGGAGGATGTAGGTCATGAGGTCGTAGGTCGCTTGTGCTTCCGGGCTGAGATTGACTTTCGAGACGATGCCTTCCCGCGCTTCCAGGCGGTCTTCCAGCTTGGCGGCGGGGTCCTTCTGCCGTATCAGATTGAGAGGGTTGGATGCGTCAAGCGTGATCTGAACATGTCCATTTCCAGCATCCTGACTATCGGCCATATGCTTGTTCTCCAAACACCCATCATTTATAAATGTTTCGTTATTTAACTACTAAAGAGTGGTGAAATACTAGGGTTCGAGGCTCTCGAGCCGCGGTCTTGCCTTCACGCCCATCACCTGGTACTGCTCGTCTAGGATGTGGCGCTGCACCCCTTTGCGGAGGCTGAACAGGACGTTGTAGCGGAAGGCCGGGTAGCCCATCTGGTCCAGGAAATCCCTCTTGACCTTCAGGATCTCGCGATAGGCAGCCTCTGCCGAGAGCCCGCCGGCGCGGTAATCTTCAGGTGTGAGTGCCGCTGGCGCGCGGCGAATGATGTCCTCGAGCAGCTCGGCTGTTTTCCCGTTGCCGTTGAGCTTCTCGATTTCCGGGTAGAGGGTGCTGTGGAGGTGGTAGAGCAGTCCGAGCGTATAGTCCGGATCGAAGAGCGTCATGGTCTCGTCCGGGCTCGCCACGATGTGAAGCCCTCCTTTCGTGACATGGCCGTACACCGCACTCTCGATTTCTGTTGCCACCTTCCCGCCTTCGGTCTCGATGATGTTCTCCCTCGTTCGTCTGGTATGTTCGGCGAGCGCTCGGTAGAATGAATAGAAGTTCGTGGAGAGTGCGATGGACAGGCCCGCGAGCAGGCTGCCGAGCGGCTCCTCCTCCGTGGCGTTCCCCTCGCGCATGCTGTTCCAGATGGTCTTCCCGACCCGGTCGCCGAGGAACCAGCCCTTGGCGTATCGCTTCCAGACGCCCTCCCAAGTCTTCAGCCCGTCGATCGTGAGGAAGTTGGTCCCGGAATCCGGCCCGAGCTTGGTGATGGCGCCGAGCAGGCGGACATCCTGGGCGAAGGGGTTGCCGTGCCTGTCGTAGCCGCTGGCAAGATCGTGGTATTCCAGGATGTAGGCGCGGTCGCGCCGGGTGTTCAGG
>CAZSAS010000058.1:0-5815 GCA_964604855.1 uncultured Methanosarcinales archaeon | reverse complement strand
CCATGGTCGTGCATTCTCCAGCTCTCTTCTGCACCCTTCGACACAACGTTTAAAAACGGCATCCTCATCCGTCTCAGCGGTGATACCATGTACGACGTCATCGTCATCGGCGCGGCCTCCGCAGGGATGCCCGCCGCCATCTACGCGAAACGGTTCGGCCTCAACGTGCTCGTCATCGGCGCCGAAGTGGGCGGCCTCCTGAACGAGAGCCCGCACGTGGAGAACTGGCCCGGCGACATCTCCATCCCCGGCCGGGAGCTGATGCTGCGCTTCCAGAAGCACGTGGAGAGCCTCGGCGTGGAGATCAGGCAGGAATGGGTCAAGGAGCTCAAGAAGACGGGCACGGGCTTCGCCGTCGTGACCGACAAGGCGGAATACGGGTCCAAGGCCCTCATCATCACCGTCGGCAGCAAGCATCGGCATCTCGGCATCCCCGGCGAGCAGGAGCTGAGCAGCAAGGGCGTGAGCTACTGCCCCACGTGCGACGCGGCCTTCTTCAGGAACGCGCCGGTCGCGGTCATCGGCGGCGGCGACGGCGCGGCCACCGCGGCCAACCTCCTGGCCGAGCACGCCAGCAAAGTCTACGTCCTCGTGCGCAAGGACCACATGCGCGCCGAGCCCATCAACCTCAAGAAGCTCGAGAACAACGAGAAGATAGAGATCCTCTACAACACCGCGCCCTTGGCGTTCCTCGGCGAGAAGGCCCTGACTGGCATCAAGCTCAGCACGTCGTACAAGGGTGCGGACGTCCTGCCCGTTGAGGGCGCCTTCGTCATGATCGGCTCGGACCCGCAGACCGAGATGGCGTCCACGCTCGGCGTCACGCTCGACGGGCGCAAGGAGATCGTCATCGACGACCACAGCCGCACCAACGTGCCTTTCGTCTACGCGGCGGGCGACGCGGCGAACAGGCCGTTCAAGCAGACCATCACCGGCGCGGCCGAAGGCGTCGCGGCCGCGTTCTCGGCCTACGAGGACGTGCGGAAAGCGGAGATCGAGAAACGATGAGCGAGTTCCTGGACGCGGCCATCGAAGCCGCGAAGAAGGGCGGCGCCATTGCCATGCGGCACTTCCGCAAGGACGTCAAGGTCGAACGGAAGAGCGACGGGAGCGAGGTCACGCAAGCCGACAAGGAGGCGGAGCAGGCCATCCTCGACTTCCTCAGCGAGCGCTTCCCGGACCATGCCTTCATGGGTGAGGAATACGGGAAGAGCGGCGAGAACGAGCACACATGGGTCATCGACCCCATCGACGGGACGCGCCACTACGCACGCGGCACCGGCGGCTGGGGCGTCCTCGTCGCGCTCCTGAAAGGGGACGAGCCCATCGTGGGCGTGTGCTACGCCCCGGTAGAGGACCAGCTTCTCGTCGCGGAGAAAGGCAGCGGCGTCTTCGTGGACGGCCAGCCCGCGGTTCTGAGCGAGAGACCCATGAGCGACGCGAGCATCTACCACGACAATCTCGTCCTCATCAACAGGCAAGGACGTCTGGACGGCATCGTCAGGCTCGCGAGCGAGGCGTCCTACCTGACCGGCCGGGCGATGCGCGACGCCTACCATCTCTTCTTTACCGGCGCCGCGGAAGGCACCATCGTGATCGGGGTGAAGCCCTGGGACCTCCTCGCCTTCGCCGTCATGGGCCAAGAGATGGGCGCGGTCGTGACAGATATCGACGGCAAGCCCATCGACGGCGAGAGCACGAGCCTCGTCCTGGCACGCAAGGACATCCACGATGAGATTCTCGCCTGCTTCCGGTGAACACGCTCGCCCGCATGAGCGCGACTGAAAAGCTTTTTATACAGACCCGGGCCTTCTCAGACGAGGTGGTGCACCCGTGAACGGAACAGCGAAACAAGGAAGCATTGCTCGCCACGCGACCCGCATGCTCGTCGTCTTCACCTATGAGGACGGCCCGACAGCGGAGTACAAGGCGGTGGAAGCCCTCCTCACGGACGAGCTGCACGAGCTCGTCAAGACGAAGGAGTTCGAAGGCAAGGCGCTCCAGGCGAGCATGCTCCGCACGCCGAAGCAGGCGTTCAAGAAGCTGCTCCTCGTCGGCATGGGCAAGCAGGGAGATGCCAGCCTCGAGACGATGCGACGCGCAGCCGGCACGGCTGTCAAGGTCGCCCGCGAATTCAGCGACGAGCTCTCCATCCCCTTCCTGCAGGGCGCCACCACGAAAGGTCTCGACGAGGCGGTCCAGGCGGTCACCGAAGGGCTGGTGCTGGGCAACTACCGGTTCACGAAGTACAAGACACGAGGCCTCGAGGAGTTCAAGACCCTCAAGGCATTCACGATCCTCATCGAGAAGGCCGGCCAGGATGCGGCAGCGAAGAAGGGCCTGGAGCGCGGACTCGCCATCGCCGACGCCACCAATTATGCGCGCGACCTGGTCAACACGCCCGCCATGGACTGCAACCCTGCGAGCCTCGAGCAGGAGGCGCGGAAGCTGGCGAAGGCGCACGGCCTGACGCTCACGGTGTTCGGCGAGGCCGAGCTGAAGAAACGCAAGATGCACGCCATCCTCGCCGTCGGCAAGGGCAGCAGCATCAAGCCGCGCATGCTCATCCTGAAGTACAAGAGGCCCGGCGCGACGCGGAAGCTCGTCTTCTGCGGGAAAGGGGTGACGTACGACAGCGGCGGCTACAACCTCAAGGTCAAGATGATGGAATACATGAAGGACGACATGGGCGGCGCCGCGGCGCTGCTCGGCATGCTCGAGGCGCTCGCCTCCCTGGACGTCAAGGCGGACGTCACGGTCATCATCGGCGCCGTCGAGAACCTCATCTCGGGAGAGGCGTACAAGGCCGGCGACGTCGTGACGGCCATGAACGGCAAGACCATCGAGGTCGCGAACACCGACGCGGAAGGACGCATCGTCCTCGCCGACTGCCTCAGCTACGCCAGCACCCTGCCCTCAGCGCAGCTCATCGACGTCGCCACGCTCACCGGCGCCGCTATGGTGGCGCTCGGACCGCAGGCCGCCGCGGTGTGCACGCCGGACGACCGGCTCGCGGAAGCGCTCGTCGCTACTGGCGATGTCTCCGGCGACCGCGCTTGGAGAATCCCGATGTGGGACGACTACAAGGAGGACATCAAGTCCGAGATCGCTGACGTGAAGAACCTCGGCTTCCAGTTCTACGCCGGCATCGCCGCCGGCGCGGTCTTCCTCCAGGAATTCGTGCAGGAGCCCGGGAAGTGGGCGCACATCGACATCGGCTGCGCGGTCTTCGAGGAACGGGAACGGTCCTACCTCCCAAAAGGCGCGACTGGCTGGGGCGTCAGGCTGCTCACCAGGTATGTGGAGGGCTCGTGAATGGCCAAGGTCTCGATCATCGGCGGCGCCGGATTCGTCGGCTCGACTGCCGCGTACGTCCTCGCGATGAAAGGCCTGGTCGACGAGATCGCGCTGGTCGACATCCTGGCGAAACCCTGCGAAGGGAAGGCGCTCGACATCCAGGAGGCGATGGGCGTCTTCGGCCTCGACGTCAGGGTGCGTGGCGGCGGCGACTATGCCCTGCTCGACGGCAGCGACATCGTTGTCATGACGGCGGGCGTGCCGCGCAAGCCGGAGCAGAAACGTGAGGACACGCTCGCGATTAACGCCAAGATCATTAAGAGCGTGATGGCAGAAGTCAAGGCGCATGCCCCCGACTGCGTCCTCGTGGTGGTGAGCAACCCCTTGGATGCGATGACCTATCTGGCCGCGAAAGAGATCGAGTTCGACAAGCGGAAAGTGATTGGCATGGCCGGCACGCTCGACACGACGCGATTCGTCACGTTCATCGCCGAGAAGACCGGTGTCAGCCCGGCAAAGATTCTGGCGACAGTGCTAGGGGGCCACGGCGACCTCATGGTGCCGCTCTCCCGCCTCGCCACCGTCGACGGCAAGCCGTTATCGGACGTTCTCGATGAGAAGGATATCAAGAGGCTTGAGGAGCGGACGCGCAACGGCGGCGCGGAGATCGTCGGGCTCCTCGGCAACGGCAGCGCGTACTTCGCCGTCGGCGCCGCCATCTACGAGGTGCTGGAGCAACTCGTCAAGCCGACAGGGAAGCCGATCCCGGTCAGTGCCTGGCTCCAGGGAGAGTACGGCCTACGGGACTTGTTCCTCGGCGTGCCGTGCAGGCTCGGGAAGGATGGCGTCGAGGGCGTCATCGAGCTCGACCTCGACGAGAAGGAACTCGCCGCATTGACGAAGAGCGGCGAGAGTGTCAGGAAGCTCATTGCGGGGCTCGAGCAGGTCTAGGACTCAGGAAGTGCAGGAATTATTCTTATCGGACTTTTCCCCCCCATAACTCTTTTAAATGATGGCTTACCGCGCACAGCCAGACGGACTATCGAGGTGTCTCCATGCCGAACATCACGTATATAACATCCGAATCAGTCACCGAAGGCCACCCGGACAAGATCTGCGACCAGATCAGCGACGCGATCCTGGACGACCTGATCCGGCAGGACCCGAACAGCCGCGTCGCGGTTGAATGCCTCACCACGACCGGCACGGTCATCGTCGCCGGCGAGGTCAGCACGAACGGCTACGCGGACATGCAGGGCATCGCGCGCGCCACCCTCAAGAGGATCGGCTACACCAACCCTGAGTTCGGCATCGACAACGAGGACGCCGGGGTGCTCATCTCGGTCCACGGGCAGAGCCCGGACATTGCGCAGGGTGTCGACGAGGCCGAGAATCATGAGCAAGGCGCGGGCGACCAGGGAATGATGTATGGGTACGCCTGCGACGAGACGCCCGAGCTGATGCCCCTCCCGATCATGCTGGCGCACCGGCTGACGCAGCGGCTCGCCACGGTCCGGAAGGACGGCACCGTCGCGGACATCGGCCCAGACGGCAAGAGTCAGGTCAGCGTCGAGTACCACGACGGCGTCCCGAAACGGCTCTCCGCCGTGGTGATCAGCACGCAGCACCTCGACTCGCGCGAGATGAACGGCTTGCGCAAGGAGATCACCGAGAAGGTCATCAGGCCGGTCTGCGGAAAGCTCCTCGACGACAAGACGGCCGTCCACATCAACCCGACGGGCAAGTTCGTTATCGGCGGCCCGGAAGGCGACACCGGATTGACAGGGAGGAAGATCATCGTCGACACCTATGGCGGCGTCGGCCGGCACGGTGGAGGCGCGTTCAGCGGGAAGGACCCGAGCAAGGTCGACAGGAGCGGCGCGTACGCCGCGCGGTACGTGGCGAAGAACATCGTCGCTGCCGGTCTGGCCGAGCGGTGCGAGGTCCAGATCAGCTACGCCATCGGCGTCGCGCGGCCGATGTCCGTGAACGTCGACACGTTCGGCACGAACGCCGTGCCGGAAGAGAGGATCGTGGCGCTCGTCGAGAAGCACTTCGACCTCCGGCCGAAGGCGATCATCGCGGCGCTCAGCCTGCGGAAGCCGATCTACCAGCGGACCGCCGCGTACGGCCACTTCGGCCGCGAGTCGGAAAGCGACGGCGGCTTCTCCTGGGAACGCACCGACAAGGCCGACGCGCTCAGGAAGGAGGCAGGAGTGTAAAGAGAGAAAAGAGAAAAAACGTTTTTCCAACTCATTTCAACGACGCCAGCAGCTTCTCGTGGCGCTCCTTGGCGGACTGCTTCGCCTCCCACGCGGTGATCATGGCGTCCACCGCAGCGGCGGCCTTCTTGGAGAGCTGGGCGCCCTTCCGTTTCTCCCACTCTTCCTGCATCTTCGCGAGCAGGAGCTGCTTCTTCGCCTTGTGGGCCAGCCGGAGGAGCATCTCCTCGTAGGTCTCGCTACAACCGCAATGGCCGCTGCAGCCGCCATGCTTGTCCGTGGAACAGGTTCCGTCA
>CAZSAS010000057.1:0-5868 GCA_964604855.1 uncultured Methanosarcinales archaeon | reverse complement strand
CTTCCGGTTCCCGTTGCGGAGCAGGAAGAGCGCGGATTCGCCGAGGTACGCGCCAAGGTCGAGGACGCAAGCGAGCCCCGAGAGGCGTTCATACGCCCGGTCGATGAAGACCTCTTCCACGACGACGAAGGGGATGGGCTCGTTCGGGATCGTCAGGACGTCCCGGCCGATACGAACTGTGCAGTCCTTACGTATCCGAAAAACTTTTTTCACGAGATAGACCCAGAACAGTTTCTTGAGAGTCAGCCCCGGGTGCCTGAAGAGCACCTTCAGGTTGCCGATGATGGCTTTCCTGAGGTTCATCTCGTCCAGCGATGCTTCCATGATGTTCTCCCCGAGCGACGTCTCAACACGCAAGCCAGGCAAACGGAACCGGCAGTCTGAGAAGCCTCAGCCCCAGAAGCCTCTGTCTCACCTGCTTTCGCGGAACACCATATTAATATTTTGTCAATCAACACTCCCAAACGTTTTTAAGGCTTAGAGGATACTTTTAAGCATGGAAAGGTCGGGGAAGAGGGACACGAAGGGAGTGCGCCTCTGCTTCGCCAACCCGACGGTGCTGCTGAAGCGGCCGATCGCGGAGCTTGCAGGAGTGCTGCTCGCCGAAGGCGCGGGCATCTCGGTGCTCGCGCCGCGGAAGGCCTTCCGGAAGGCCGACCCTCGATTCACGCATCGCCTGCCCGGCGGCGCGCGCCTGCTCGACTACCTCACGGTCCAATGCCCCTTTCTCGCGTCGGAACAGCCGTTCCCTGTGTCGCCTGGATTCTTCCATCAGGCATGGCGCGCCTTCAAGGAGCACGACGCGGTGCACGCCTGGGTGCCGTTCTATGCAAGCACGACCTGGCTGGCGCTGCTCAAGCTCCTCTTCTTCCGGAAGAGGGGCTTCTTCCTCACCATGGACACCGTGCCGCCGTTCTCCTTCAGCATGGGAAGGCCCATGGACTTCCTGCTCAGGACCTATTATTTGACCGTCGGCCGCCTGGTCTTCGCGGCAGCCGACAGGATCACGCTCTACGGAGAGTCCTTCCGCGAATACGCGCGGCGCGCCGGCATCCCGGAGAAGAAGATTGTCATTACCCCGACCGGCGTGGACCTCCCGAGGAGGCGTCGGACCGGAGAGGAGAACAGGCTGCGGAAAAGGCTTGGCATCTCTCCGACCGGGAAGCTCATCCTCTTCGTCGGCCTCCTCCTCGAGCGCAAGGGTGTCGACACGCTCATCGAGACCGCGACGCTGCTGCAGGGACGGGGCCAGGGCTCCGATGCAGCGTTCGTCCTCGTCGGCGACGGTCCGGGGAGAAAACGCTACGAGCGCCTGGCGCGCGAGCGCGGACTCGAGGACCGGATCGTCTTCGCGGGCTTCCGCACGGACGTCCAGGCGTTCTATGACGCGGCGGACGTGTTCTTCTTCCCTTCGAGAGGAGAAGGCCTTCCCGGCGTGGTGATGGAGGCGATGGCACACGGCCTGCCGGTCGTGGCGAGCGACATCCCCGGGACGCGGGACCTCATAGAGGACGGGAAGACCGGCATGCTCTGCCCGATGGAGGACGCCGGCACGTATGCAGACGCCATCGGCACGCTCCTGCAGGACGCTGGACGTGCGGGCTCCTTGGGCCAGGCCGGACGTCAGCGGATAAGCGAGGAATATTCCTGGAAGAGGAACGCTGCGCGCTTCCTCGCGCTGTACAAAAATTTATATGCGCACCTGAACGAATCGGAAAAGAACAAGGGCCGACGAAGGCGGCACTGAAAGGGGCAGGGGAATGAAATATTCAAGACTCAACAGCCTGCGGATGATCCTAGCTGACCTCTTCACGACCCGCGTCCTCCGAGGCCCGTCATTGGCGTTCCGGACGAGCCAAATCCTGAACCATCTCCATCTCGCCTTCCCCGCTGTCCGGAAGCCGGTTCTCGGACTGATCGCGAAGCTGCCGGCGGGCGAAGTCGTCATCGAGAACCGCATCGGACGCTACGCCATCAATCCGCGGACGGAATCCGTCGTCGTGAGCTCACTCTGCTTCGAGTACTTCCTCCGCGACTGGGTGACAGGAGGGGATGCAAGGAGGAAGAGCGTCTTCCTCGATATCGGGGCGAACATCGGCGTCTACTCCCTCCTCGCTGTCCGCGCAGGGTTTGCGCGCGTCGTGGCGTTCGAGCCGAACCCGGTCACCTTCGAGGCACTCAAGCGGAATCTCGGATTGAGCAAGGCGAGGCGCGTCGTCGCGGTCAACAAGGGGTTGGGCGCCCGGAAGGGCCGGCTCCTGTTCCTACAGCACGAGCGGAACCCGGGACAGAGCAGGGTGATCTCGCCGAGGAGCGCGAGGAGTGCGAGAGGCTGGGAACGGTCACGAAGGTTGACATCGTCCCGCTCGACGCCTATCTCAGGCAGAGCGGCATCACCCCGGCCGCGGTGCGCTTCCTCAAGATTGATGTCGAGGGCTACGAGCAGAGCGTCCTGAAAGGGATGGTGAAGACTCTGGAGGGGGCGCGTCCCGGCGCGCGGCTCTTTATCGAGCTGCTCGACGATCGGGAGAAGAAGCGACGGACCACCGCCTTCATCGAACGGCACGGCTGGGAGCTCGAGGAGTCCTTCCAGCACAACTATCTCTTCAAGAAGGTGAACAAGAAGGTGAAGGCCTGATATGTGCGGGATTAACGGGTGCGGCTGGAGCGACGCCAAGCTGGTCGAACAGATGAACGAGGCGCTGCGCCATCGCGGCCCCGACGACGCCGGCGTCGAGACGGCCGATGGCGTCACGCTCGGCCACGTCCGTCTCAGCATCATCGACCTCTCAGCGGCGGGCCATCAGCCCATGTCCTACAGCAAGGCGGGCGGCGCCTCCTCCGCCAGGCATCGAAAGAAGGGGATGCGGAACGCGCACCTCTCCATCGTCTACAACGGGGAGATCTATAATTATCAGGACCTGAAGGAGGAGCTCGTGGCGAAGGGCTACGATTTCTCGACCAAGACGGATACGGAGGTCATCCTCGCCGCCTACCGAGCGTGGGGGCCGCGCTGCGTGGAGCGCTTCAACGGCATGTGGGCGTTCTGCATCTACGACCGCAAGAAGGGAGTGCTGTTTTGCAGCCGCGACCGGCTCGGACAGAAGCCGCTCTATTACGCGCTCACGGAACAAGGGTTCCTCTTCAGCAGCGAGCTCAAGGGATTGCTCGAGCACGAGGCCTTCCGGAAACGCGCTCCGGAAGACATCGATGCGGAGGCGCTCGAGCTCTACTTCAGCCTCGGCTACATCCCGGCGCCGTTCACGATCTACAAGGACGTGCGGAAACTCGAGGCGGCGCACAACCTGGTGTTCGACCTGAAGAGGAAGAGGATAGGGAAGAAACTGTATTGGAACCTACCCGGATATCGGCCCGTGAAGGACCGGAAGCGTCTCATCGAGGAGGGACGCGCGCTCCTCAAGGACGCGACGCGGCTCCGCATGATCGCAGACGTGCCGGTCGGTGCCTTCCTGAGCGGCGGCCTCGACAGCTCGGCCACGGTCGGGGAGATGCGCGAGTTCACGGACATCAGCAGGCTCCACACCTTTAGCATCGGCTTCGACGGGAAATACGACGAGAGCGAGTATGTCAGGATCGTCAAGGATCATTTTCGCACCAGGCATCACCACCAGTACTTCAGGAGGAAGGACTTCGAGGGCCTCATCGATCGCTACGCCGAGGTATACGACGAGCCCTTCGGCGACTTCAGCGGCTTCCCCACCTACGCGGTCAGCGAACTGGCGCGCGCGCACGTCACAGTCTGCCTGAGCGGGGACGGCGGCGACGAGGTCTTTGGCGGCTACGCGAACCACCTCATCGGACGGAAGATGGATGTCCTCCGCAAGGTACCGCGGCCTCTCCGCTGGCTCGGGAGCAAGCTGCCGGCGCGGCGAAACCTGGACAGCTTGTCCTCATTCTATCTCTACCGCGAGGCATGCAGGGTCAGCCTCGAGCCGCCGGAACGCTTCTACGCCGAGGCGCTCAAGAACGACGGGCTGAAGACCGCCGCCTACGACGTGTGGATGACGAGGAAGCTGCAGCAGGAGCTCAAGAGGGGAGGGGGCAGTCTCGCAGAGGCGACACGCACTCACGACCTGCTGCACAACACCCTCTCGGACAACTTCCTCGTCAAGGTCGACAGGGCGAGCATGGCGCACGCCCTCGAGGTGCGCAGCCCCTTCCTCGACTACCGTCTCGTGGAATGGGCGCAGACCGTGCCGACGCGATGGAAGGCAGGCCTGTTCCGCACTAAGGTGCTGCTGCGCGACATCATCACCGGTCTCGTCCCGGACAGCATCGTCAAGCGCGGCAAGCAGGGCTTCACGCCGCCGTTGGAGGAGTGGATCCTCGACAAGCGATACCTACCGGACATCGATCACGCTTTAGAAGCGCTCGAGAAGGTCGACGCCTCCCTCGCCGGCGTATTCGAGGACAGGATACTCAAGGAGAACGGCAAGCTCGCCCTCCAGTACCGAATCAGGCTCTTCCTCTTCGGCCGCTGGTGGCGACGATGGATGCTCCCGTCGTGAAGCGAACCCGTCGTCAGGAAGCGGCGAGAACTGAACCTCACAAAATATAAAAAGCGAGTTCCACGGCCCACCCTTAGGAGCGAGAAGCGAGCATGAGGCCCCTATGCGATCTGTGCGACCGATGGACCCTTCACTGAAAGAACGCCTCGTGCTGAGAGTGAACGAACTCCATCACGATCTTGAAGAGGCAGAGTACGGCGAGGTCAACGAACGCATGTTTGGGAGCGAATGGCAGCGCTGGAAGGAGTGTTTCAACCTCCATTTCTGCAAGAAGATGCGCATCATGGAGCTCGGCGTCGGCACCGGCTTCGTTTGGGCAAGAGCTATCCATTCAAATTCAAGAAGCTTTCTTCGGAGAAAGGACGACCGCTTCCCTTCGCTGACGGCTCTCTTGACGCCATCATCATGAACTCCGTGCTCCACCACCTCCCCGACGTGGATTTCTTCTTCACCGATGCGCGCAGAGCCCTGAAGAAAGGCGGTCTCCTCGTCATCGGTCACGAGCCGAACAGGAAATTCTATAGGCATCTCTTCACGGCAGGGATCTACAAGACGTTGTTCATGACGGCGCAGACAATCGGCAGAATCAGAAACATCGGGAAGAAGCATCAGCGCAGCGAGGTGAATGAGAAGATCAACAACGTGCTGCTCAAGGAAAAGCTCGTCACCTCGCCACTGACAGACGGAGAGATCTCGGGGCTCGTCGACCATTATGCAACGACGGGATTCGACATCAAAAAGCTCGGCATTGAACATGGATTCCGAACTGTCAGAATCGAGACCTACAACTACCTGCTCAGCCTCAGCTTCAATTATCCGAACCTCCTCTTCCGATGCTACGAATGGCTCCTGTCCAGGTTGCTCAAAGAGAGAGGGGGGCTGTTCTTTGCCACATTCGAAGCCTGAACGGAGGCATGAGACGCCTGAGATCAGCGTCCTCCTCCCGCTCTTCCGCGAGGAAGGGCGATGGATACGCGAGGCGATCGGCTCCGTCCTCGGCCAGACGATGAAGGATTTCGAGCTCCTGCTCATCCTCGATGACCCGCAGAACGAGGAAGCGAAGAGGATCGCTCGGGAGTATCGGAAGAAGGACAGGCGCGTCCGCATCATCGAGAATCAGGAGAACCTCGGTCTGCCGGCGAGTCTCAACAAAGGCATCCGAGCAGCGAAAGGGAAGTACATCGCTAGGATGGACGGTGACGACATCTCGCTCCCGGAACGGTTCGCGCGCGAGCTTGCCTTCCTCAAGGCGGACAAGCTCGACATCGTCTGCGCGAACAGCACGATCATCGACGAGGAAGGCCGCGTGGTTGGCCGGACGCGGTATCGGCAAGAGCAG
>CAZSAS010000056.1:2618-5970 GCA_964604855.1 uncultured Methanosarcinales archaeon | reverse complement strand
CGAGGAAGACGGAGACCGCGATGAACCACGGCGTGGTGAGCAGGAAGCTGTCGACGTCTTTCTCTTTCGTGGAGCGATGGAGGAGGTAGATGATGGCGGCGGAGCCGATGAGCGCGAGGTTCGCCGAGACGTGGTTGAAGGCATTGCCCGACGCGATAAAGGGCGCGATGAGCAAGACGAAGACGAGGAGGAGCCAGCTCTTCCACCGCTTCTTCGCCAGCAGGCTGTGGTGGTTGGCAAGCGCCTTCCCTGTCAGCAGTTCGTAGACGAGGATGGGAAGGATGAAGCTCATGACGGGGTGCCAGAAGAGCGTCAGGATGACGTACTCGCCGACGCCGACGCCGAGGAAGGTGCCGATGCCCGGGCCTGGCTGACCGAGATAGCCGGCCCAGAGCACCTTGGTGATCCATGACTCGTAGAGCGCGAACAGCATGCCGAAGAGATAGAGCTGCGCAGGGCCGCACCGTCTCGTCCGGCGGGCGAGCCACCAGAAGAAGAGGACGTGGCCGAGGTAGAGCGGGAAGGTGAGGAGCAATCCCCACGGGCTGAAGAACCAGGCCTGCGACGCGCCGGAGAACACCTCGGCGAAGAGCATGGAGAGCGCGCCGATGAGGAGGATGGGGAGGAGCTTTCTCATGCTGCACCCTGTTCAGCTAATACTTCAGCCCGTGCCGGTTCTTGTACCAGAGCAGGACGATGAGCTCTATCGCGAGGAGGAGCGCGAACTCGCACAGCACGCTCGGGAATTGCGGGAAGAAGCGCGGAAGGAAGATGAGGAAGACGAAGGTGGGCACCGTGAAGACGAGCGTGCCCAGCATGCCCAGGTTGAGCAGGACCTTCTCAGGCTTGGACTTCGCGGATTGCGAGGAGAAATAGAACAGCACGCCCGTGCCGACGATATAGGCGACATAGTAGAGGGCGTAGAAGTCGCCCAGGAGGCCGGTGCCGGGATATTGGATGAAGACCGACTGGCAGCTTGCCGGTTCGCCATAGTACCAGGGGAGCGAGAACATGGTCATGAAGAAGACGGCCGGGGCGTAGATGAGCGCGTGCCAGTAATGAGGGAGGCGCTTCCGGCCCATGATCAACGCGAAGGAGACTGCCAGCGCGGGCAGGATGGCGGTCGTGATCATCGCGAGCTTGGTGAAGACGACGCTCCCCGTGACGCAGATGAGGAACTCATTGAGCTGGTAGAGGCCAAGGAGGAAGGAGAGGAGCGCCACGACCCGGTGGAGCCGGTCCTGCGGCCGCGAGAGGAGGAAGTAGAGCGCGAGCAGGAACTCGATGGTGAAGGTCGAGAGCGAGATGTACGGCGCGAAACACATAGAACTGAAAAGCCGCAAGGTGTTTTAATAGTTTATGCCTACTCCGCGAGCTTGACCTTGTCCGCCTTCGGGCCGCGGTCGCCTTCGACGAGCTCGAACTCGACAGCGTCATCGTCCCTGATTGTGACGCCCTCTTCAAGACCCGACGAGTGGACGAAATATTCCTTCCCGTCCTCGCCGGCGATGAACCCAAAATGCTTGTCCGCGTTGAAGAATTTCACAGTTCCTTTCATGGTGATGACCTCGTTGTTGCATCGATAGAAACGGCTTTGATTTAAAAGAGCTTGGTTTTTGCGCCGTTTTTTCGCTTGAGAACGGGCCTCGTACGGCCCTACTCCTTATGCTCTTCCAGCCAGCTGATGATCCGGTCGGAGTCGCCGATGTAGCGCTGGACGCCGACCTTCAGGACCGGGACCGTGGCGACGCCGCTGCGCTCCGCGAGCTCCCGCCTGACGGGGTCGTTACGGTCGTGTTCCACGTTGACGGTCTCGTGGTCGATGCCGTGCCCGTCGAGCCAGCCCCGCACCTTGCGGCAGAACGGGCACTGCTCGAACTGGTACAGGATGAGGGATTCCATATCCTCCCTGAGGGGTCTGCCCCATAAAAAACTATGCTTGAAGGCTCAGAACGCGTTCGCGAAGCCGAGCGTCACCAGCGTGACGAGCGTGCCGGCGATGACGCAGCCGAGGACGCTCGCGGCGAGGTAGCGCTTGTAGCCCATGCCGAGGGCGTAGGCCGCGACGCCGGCAGTGTAGACGCCGCTGCCCGGGAGCGGGACCGCGATGAACAGGGCGAGGCCGAGCCAGCCCCAGCGCTGCACCGCGGCATGGATCTTGCGCTGCGCCTTCGCCACCTGTTTCGTGTAGGCCTCCTTGAACCAGGGCCAGTGCGGCACGAGCAGGCGGCGCACGACGGTGTCGAGGAACCAGTAGAACACCGCCGCGAGGAGGATGTTCGCCAGGACGCAGACGACGAGGACGTACGGCCAGGGCAGGCCGAAGCCGCTGACCGTGCCGAAGAACGGGAGCGCGACGCTGCCGGCGAGGATGCCGACCGGGATGCTGAACCGGAGCTCCAAGGCCGGGACGAAGGTGAGGGCGACGAGGACGAGCGTGGCGACGAGGAGAGAGCCCATCCCCCTCTCAAGTGGAGAAAGCTTTAAAAGGCTTCCTCTTCCTCCCAGCACCTTATAATAGACAGCTTCAACAGCCCCGTAGTGTAGCGGCCAATCATCTCAGGCCCTGGACCTGAGGACCTCGGTTCGAATCCGAGCGGGGCTATCCACCTTTTTCTGACATCCGAGGGTCCCTGAAATCCCCGTCCCATTGACGCCCAACTCCCACAACCGAAGAGGAAGTGACTTCCGGGCGCGAACAGGCCGTCAATAATGGCCGTGAGCCGCGAATCATCGGAGGATGGGCCGTCAACTTGGGCGTCAATCGACGAGAGGGCAGCCGAATAGCCCCGTATGAACGTTGGAATGTTGGGTCCATCATTTTCATCGTTGCACTACGCGATATATAAGTGTCGCCCGTTTTTTCTCCGATTATGGCCCGGCAGACGAACACGGTAGCGATTATCGTTATCCTCGCGCTCACCATCGCGGCGTTCGGCTTCTTGCTCTATCACTCCTTCGGCGGCGGCTCGGTAGCGGGCACGCGCAAGGCGACTCCCTCCTCGCTGCAGCCGACCGCCGTCGCGACAAGGAACGCAACGCTCCAGGCCTATGCCAGCACGGACGTCCCCGAGAACCACTACTCCATCCAGGAGCCATCCTCGTGGACGCTCAACTCCTCGAGCGCCGGAGCGAACGGGCCGCCTTTACAAAGATCCTCCGGCGGCCTTCTTCGGGAGATCGCCCGGAGGCCCTCTGCTTCATGGAAAACGAGCTTCAGTCCCCTGGAAAACCCTGGGAGACCGTCCGTTGGGGAATCGGGAAGGTCCTCTGTCGGACAGGCGACGAGATCACGCCCCTGCGGCCGTCCCTTTTCACCGGGCCGGTCTCGGGCGCCATCTTTTCACCGGAC
>CAZSAS010000056.1:0-2608 GCA_964604855.1 uncultured Methanosarcinales archaeon | reverse complement strand
GTCAAGCTCACCGACATCCCGGACAACAGCAACCTCATCCTCTATGTGCTCAGCCAGGTCGAGCCGCGCCTCCGCACCGACACGCCGGGCTACGCGGAGATCGGCCAAGCGAACACCACGGTGAACGGCGCAGAGGCGTACCGGCTGACGTACCGGAGCTCGTCGGGCGGCGCGTCGCGCCTCACCACGCAGGTCTTCATCACAGGCGCGGACCAGGCGGCGCTCATCACCGTCTCCGCGCCAGAAGACGCGTATAGTGCGCTCCAGCCGTCCTTCGACCGCTTCATCGCCAGCTTCTCCTGGAGGAACCCATGAAGCCGCTCTTCGCCCTCCTCTCCCTTGCCCTCCTCGCCGTCGGCGCGTACCTGCTGCTCTGGTACGACGTGCCGGACGTGCAGGCGGCCACGAACCAGTTCGCGGGCGGCGCGCTCCTCATCCTCGGCTGCGCGAGCCTGCTCCTGAACGCCTTCTGGTACAAGCGGAGGCGGGAGCATGCGTGACATCATCACCGCGACCGGCCTGTCGAAGGCGTACGACCGGCGACGCGTGGTCGACGCTCTCACGCTCCGTGTGCGCGAAGGCGAGTTCTTCGGCTTCCTCGGCCCGAACGGCGCGGGGAAGACGACGACCATCCGGATGCTCACCGGCATCCTCCAGCCCACTGAAGGGTCGATCGTCATCGACGGCCACCGATTGCCGAAGGAACGGCGGGAAGCCGTGCGCGTCCTCGGCGCGGTGCCTGAGAGTAGGGGATTCTATGAGTGGATGACGGCCGAGGAGTACCTCACGTTCTTCGCCCGGCTCCACGGCGTCGAGCGGGCGCGCATCGGCGAGCTGCTCGACATCACCGGCCTCGCAGAGCGGAAGCGTTCCCTCATCTCCACGTTCTCATTCGGCATGCGCCAGCGCCTCGGCATCGCCCGGGCGCTCCTCCACCGGCCGCGCGTCCTCTTCCTCGACGAGCCGACCATCGGCCTCGACCCGCAGGGGCAGGAGGACGTGCAGCGCCTCCTGCGCACCCTCAACCGCGAAGGCGTCACCATCTTCCTATCCAGCCACCTCCTCAACGAGGTCTCCGCGCTCTGCACGCGTATCGGCATCATCGACAAGGGGCGCCTGGTCGCGGAAGGGACGCTCGCGGAGCTCCGGAAGAAGAGCGGGATGAAGGGTGGCTCGCTCACCGACATCTTCCTGCGGCTCACCGGCGGGGTGAAGCCATGAACGCCGCGGCGGTCATCTGGCGAAAGGAGCTGGTGCGCGGGCTCTGCACGTGGAAGAGCAGCCTCTGGCTCGTCGTCGCCTCGCTGCTCCTCAGCTTCACCTCCTATCTGCTGCTGACGAACAAGGAGCTCAGTCTCCTCGACCAGACCGAGCTGATGTGGCTGCTCTCGAAGGTGATTGTCGGCGTCGCCCTCCTCGTGGTGGCGATCGAGGCCTCCGCGGCCATCGCGGGGGAGTTCGAGAGCGGCACTGCGGAGAGCGTGCTCCTCACGCCGATCTCGCTCTGGGAGTTCGTGAAGGGGAAGTTCCTCTCCCTTCTCACGCTCTGGGCGATGCTCTTCGTCGTCTCCGCGCCGTACATCGTCGTCGCCGCGGCCGGCTCGGGCGAGACGCTCGCCTTCCTCGCGTACGTCGCGTTGCTCGGCACGCTCGTCATGGCCGGCTTCGCCGCGTTCATCCTCGGCCTCGGCCTCCTCTTCCGATCCTCAAAGAACACGCTCACGACCGCGCTCGTCATCCTCATGGGGCTCGCGGCGCCGGCGCTCTTCTCCAGCACGCTGAAGACCGGCCCCGTCCTGCAGGCGTTCAGCGCCGTCAACCCCGTCGAGAACGTCTTCGCCGCGCTCGATTATGTCCTCGTCGACGCGAAGCTCTCGCTGCTCAGCAACGCGCAGTATCTCGTCCCGCTCATCCTCTTCTGCGCCGTCACGCTTGTCTTCCTCGGCTACGCCGTCCGCGTCGCAGCCCGTCGCGGGGTGGTGCAGCATGAATAGGACGACCCTGCTTGTCGCGCTCGTCCTCGTCTGCGCGCTCCTGGGCGCAGCGGCGGCCAGCGCGGACACCGCCCCGCCGCTCTCCCTGCAGCTCCTCTCCGCGCGCACCCTGGACGGCACCGCCGGGGATTACGTGACGGTCAAGGGGGCCATCACGAACACCGGCGATGCGCCGCTGGGCGACATCACGACGTACCTCTCCCTCGTCGACACTGAGGCGAAGCTCCCTGTCGACCTCGAGGACTGGAGTGCGGAGAAGGGACAGTATATCGGCTCGATCGGCCCGAATCAGACGCTTCCGTTGGACTGGAAGATCCATTTCGTCAAGGCGGGGAACTACTCGCTCGCCATCGTCGCGCAGAGCGTCGCCCACGACCTGCCTCGCGTGAGCCCCGTCACGCGCTTCGTCGTCCTGCCGAAGGTGAACCTGAACCCGGCGAACGTCCTCGGGCCCTACGACCGGCAGGGATGGTCGCGCATGTTCCGACTGGTCCGGGAGCGCTGGCTCCCCGGCTGCCCTCCGGGCAGCAGCCCGTGGTGTCACGTCGAGGAGGTCGCCACGGCGCACCTCGCCGCCTTCGAGCCGTGCCCGGCGCGCCACCAGCGGGATGTCG
>CAZSAS010000055.1:0-6115 GCA_964604855.1 uncultured Methanosarcinales archaeon | reverse complement strand
CCGTTCACGGGAATCCGAAACGCCCCGCCCCTCACCGGCGCAAGAGGCGGAAACCGAGACAAAGCACGCCGAAGAGAAGGTCGCCGAAGAGAAAGTTGACGAGCAGAAGGTTGCAGAGCCCGAGAAGAGACCCAAGCGCGGCCTGTTCACGCGGCTCAAGGAGACCTTCACGAAGAAGACGCTCAGCGAGGACAAGTTCGAGGAGATGTTCTGGGACCTCGAAGTGGCGCTGCTCGAGAACAACGTCGCGCTCGAAGTCATCGAGAAGCTCAAGGCGGACATGAAGCGGGACCTCACCACCGGCAAGGTGAGCCGGCTCGGCATCGAGGACCTCATCCTCGTCAGCCTCAAGCGCGCGGTGGAGGATGTGCTCGACATCGAGGGCTTCGACCTGCTCTCTCGGATCAGGAAGGAGAAGAAGCGGCCCTACATCATCGCCTTCATCGGCGTCAACGGCAGCGGCAAGACCACCACGCTCGCCAAGATCGCCAACCTGTTCCAGGAGGAAGGGCTCAGCGTCGTGATGGCGGCCTCGGACACGTTCAGGGCGGCGGCGATCGACCAGCTCCAGGAGCACGCGAACAACCTCGCCATCAAGCTCATCAGCCAAGGCTACGGCGCCGACCCGGCGGCGGTGGCCTACGATGCGATCGAGCACGCGAAAGCGAAGCAGATTGATGTCGTCATGATCGACACGGCCGGTCGGCTCCACTCGAACACCAACCTGATGGCCGAGCTCGAGAAGGTCGTCCGCGTCGCCAAGCCCGACCTCAAGGTCTTCATCGGCGAGAGCACGACGGGGAACGACTGCGTCGAGCAGGCGAAGGAGTTCGACCGGCGCGTCGGCATCGACGCCGTCATCCTCAGCAAGGCGGACGTGGACGAGAAGGGCGGCGCGGCCTTGAGCGTCAGCTACGTCACCGGCAAGCCCATCCTCTACCTCGGCGTCGGCCAGGCCTACGGCGACCTCAAGCCCTTCGACAAGGGCGAGATCGTGGCGAGTTTGGGCCTCTAGGGTTCCGGTCTCAAAAGCCGCACTGGACACGCTGACAGCATCCTTTTAAACAGTTCGGCGTTCTTCCGACTCTGATCCGACCCGGTTTCCGGTCTTGAGGCTTCCTATCATGCCCATCGAATACATGCAGGAACCGCACAAGGACGAGGACACCCTCGCCACTCTCCACCCCATCGTGAAAGAGTGGTTCCTCTCCAAATTCGGGGAACTCAGCCCGCCGCAGCGCTACAGCATCAAGAACATCAGCGACGGCGTGAACACGCTCATCAGCTCGCCAACCGGTTCGGGAAAGACCCTGAGCGCTTTCCTCAGCATCCTCAACCGGCTCATCGTCCTCCAGGAGCGCGGCGAGCTCGAGCAGAAGGTCTACTGCGTCTACCTCAGCCCGCTCAAGGCGCTCGCCAACGACATCACCAAGAACCTGAAGGAGCCCCTGAAGGAGATGAAGGAGCTCGCCAAGAGGGACGGGCGGAAGCTCGACATCACGGTCGGGACGCGCACCGGGGACACGACGGCAAGCCAGCGCGCCGGCATGCTCAAGAAGCCGCCGCACATCCTCATCACCACGCCGGAAAGCCTCGCGATCAGCCTCACCACCGTCAAGTTCCGCGAGATGCTCAAGACCACGGGCTTCCTCATCATCGACGAGATCCACGCCCTCGCCGAGAACAAGCGCGGCGTGCACATGAGCCTCACGGCAGAGCGGCTCGACGGGCTCATCAAGGAGGACGATCCCGAGAAGACGCTCGTCCGCATCGGCCTCTCCGCCACCGTGAGCCCGCTCGAAGAGGTCGCGAAATTCCTCGTCGGCCTCGAGTTCCCGAACAACGATCCGAAGAAGGAAGTCTACCGTGACTGCAAGATCGTCGACGTCCAGGCCTTCAAGCGGCACGACCTCAAGGTGCTCTGCCCCGTGCCGGACATCATGCGGGCGACGCATGCGCAGATGCAGGCGGCGATGTACGAGCAGCTCCACGACCTCATCCAGGGGCACGAGACGACTCTCGTCTTCACCAACACGCGCGCGGCGACGGAACGCGTCGTGCACGGGCTGAAGGACCGCTATCCGAAGCATTACACCGGCATCCTCGACGGCGACAAGGAAGAGGACGCGCTCGAGATAGAGACCGAAGAAGCGATGCTCGAAGACGAGATGAAGAACGGTCTGCGAAACGGAAAAGAGAAGAAACAGGAGGAGGAGACTCTGAAGAAGCGGGCCGGCTACATCGGCGCCCACCACGGCTCCTTGTCCAAGACGCACCGGCACGCCATCGAGGACAGGCTGCGCAAAGGCGAACTCAAAGCGGTCGTCTGCAGCACCTCCTTGGAGTTAGGGATCGATATCGGTTCTATCGACCTCGTCATCCTCCTCGGTAGCCCGAAGAGCGTCGCGCGCGCCCTGCAGCGCATCGGACGGAGCGGCCACCGGCTCCACGAGCAGGCGAAAGGCCGCATCATCGTCCTCGACCGGGACGACATGGTCGAATGCAGCGTGCTGCTCAAGAGCGCGATCGAGAAGCGCATCGACCGCATCCACATCCCGAAGAACTGCCTCGACGTGCTGGCGCAGCAGCTCTTCGGCATGGCCATCGAGAAGGTGCGGAGCTACGAAGAGCTCTACTGGAACGTGCGGAAGAGCCACTGCTACCACGACCTCTCCAAGGAGGATTTCGAGGAGACGATCAAGTACCTCGCGGGCGAGTACGCCGAGCTCGAGCAGCGCAGCGTGTACGCCAAGATCTGGTGGGACCGCGAGACCGGCCAGGTCGGCAAACGCGGCAAGCTCGCGCGCCTCATCGCCCTCACCAACATGGGCACCATCCCCGACGAGACGAGCGTCAAGGTCAAGATCGGCGACCGGATCATCGGCACCATCGACGAGGGCTTCCTCGAACGCCTCCATCCCGGAGACGTGTTCGTCCTCGGCGGCGAGACCTACGAGTTCCGGTTCAGCCGCGGCATGACAGTCCAGGTGAAGACGAGCGTGAACCGGCCGCCGACTGTGCCGCAATGGGTGAGCGAGATGCTGCCCTTGAGCTACGACCTCGCGCTCGACATCCAGACCTTCCGGAAGTACGTCGACGAGATGTTCAGCCTCAAGAAAACCAAGAAGGAGATCGTGGAGTATATGGACGGCTATCTCTACGCCGACGAGCGGACCCTGAACTCCATCTACGAGTATTTCCGGGAGCAGTTCCTCTACTCCAAGATCCCGCATCGCCAACGCCTCGTCATCGAGCACTTCCGCGACGGGAACAAACGGCACGTCATCGTGCACAGCCTCCACGGACGCCGCGTCAACGACGTCCTGAGCCGAGCGCTCGCCTTCGCCCTCGGTCGCATCCATAAGCGCGACGTCGCGGTCACGATTACGGACACGGGCTTCGCCCTGACGGCGATGATACCCCTCAATGTCCAGAAGGCGCTCAAGCTGCTCAAGAGCGAGGAGCTCGGCCTCGTGATGAAGCAGGCCCTGGACAAGACGCAGGTGCTCGGCCGCCGGTTCCGGCACTGCGCCACCCGGGCGCTCATGATCCTCCGGACGTACAAGGGCGACCAGAAGAGCGTCGGCAAGCAGCAGATGAACTCGAGACTGCTGATGAGCGCGGTGAAGCGCATCAGCGACAACTTCCCCATCCTGAAGGAGGCGCGGCGCGAGGTACTCGAGGACCTCATGGACATCGACGACACGGCGCTCGTCCTGCGCGAGCTCGAGACGGGCACGATGAGTATCGAGGAGGTCACGACCGACCTGCCCAGCCCCTTCGCCTTCAACATCATCCTGCAGGGCTACAGCGACATCCTCAAGATGGAGGACCGCATCGAGTTCCTCAAGCGCATGCACCAGATGATCCTCGCCGAGATCGACAGCGAAGGGAAGACGAAGGACGTGCTGAAGAAGAAGACGAAGACCGAGAAGATCGACTTCAGCTACGAGAGCGTCTGGCGCGAGGCGGAAGAGAAGCGGCTCGCGGACTGGGACGAGAACCAGGAACTGCTCAAGAAAGAAGCGTGGAACCTGCACGGCACGCCCCTCTTCGCGAAAGAGGAGATCGTCAAGCTCATCGAAGGTGCCGAGGACATCAGGACGGACGTCAAGCAGGCGCTCGTGAAGTACAAGGGCGAGATCATCAGGACCTGGCCGCCGGAACTCGTCCGCTTCGTCTTCGAGAAGCTCGGCATGGACTACGACAAGGCGCTCCTCAAGGCGGGCGAGGAGCAGAGCCTGCTGCGGCGCCAGCTCAAGCAGGCCGCGCGCAAGACCGGCATGGAGCCGGGCATCGAACGCTCCTTCAACGACCTCATCGATGGCAAGCCCGTGGAGGACGAGGGATTCAAGGCCTTCGTCGACGAACTGCTCTCTGGAACGATCCCCAAGATATGGGGCGATGAGCTGGTACGGTTCCTGAGACAGACAAGAAAGAGAGAATAGGACCTATGTCTTGCGGAGGGTGGGGGTCACGTACCCGATGGAAGGATTCATCACGGGGTCGTGCTCGATCACCCTGCTGATGACCTTGCTCGGCAGACCGCGGTACTCGCCGATCACTCGCAGGATGGGGCTGGCGTTCACGGGCCTGATTCCGAGCGCGTGCGCGTTCCCCAGGTCCCCATCGCGGAACAGGAACAGCTGGCGTGTCAGTCCGCCGATGACCTGTCGGACACGGTCCTCGTCTGTTTCTTTCAGCACGCTGTAGCTCGCGTCCTTGACATTCTGGAAGATGCGTTCCTGGCCCTCATTGCTCAGGTAGGTCTCCAACGATTTGTCGCGCCCGAAACCGCGGGGGGCATCCTCCGCGAGGAAGGTCGCGACATAGTTCTCTATCTTCGCTTCCTCCACGAGTCTCTTGAGCCATGCTCTCGCCTCTTCCTCTCCCACGTCGAACAGGTTCCTCGCGACCTTCATCGAGAACTCGTCCTCCTGTATGTCGACGACGAAGTCGGTGAGCATGGGTTCCAGGACCATCTTGAGCAAGGAATCTGCAGCGCGCTCATAGTCAGGATTTCCTGGGTCTGCCATCGGGAGCAGGCCGGCGACGCGGACGGGCTGGGTTCCGGGCAGGCTGCCCCAGACAGCGTAGATGAGCGCTTCCGCATCGCGGCGCTCGGGGAAGAGATAGATGTCCGATGCCCGCAGCGCCGCGTTCGTCACGCCGAGGCTGCGGCGCATCGGCTGGAGTGTCATCGAACGGATGATGCTCTCGTAATGCGAAGCTTCCAGACCCCTATCGATTCGGTATTTCTCGGACTGCGTGATCGCTGCAATCTGGGCCCGTGTTCCCTGATCGGGATTCCTGATACTTCCTGCTCTCACACGACGCATCGTTGTGAGAAGCGTCTCCCGGTCCCGTCCGAGCTCCTCATCGAGGGTGTGATTCCCGTTCATGAGGATCGCATTCGCGATGTCCTGCGCATAGGTTCTCACGGCCGCTGACTCGTGGTCAATGAAGGGGGAAAGCAGGAGGTCGTACTCCGTCCTCTGGATGACGAAGTCCGTAGCGGGATCCTCGCCATACTTGCCTATCTCGGCGGCGTTCGCTCCCATCTCGCCCCAGCGGATGTAGAGCGCGCGAGGGTCAGTCACGCGTTCCAGCGATGGTTTCGGGACTGCGGGTTGCTTGTCGCCCCTGCCTTCTTTCCCGCCGATCTTCAACTTGACTTTGACCATATCTCTCTTAGAACAGCGTAACATTTATAAAGATTTCCATATTTTCACCACTTAAACGGAGTAATAAATATTCACGTGATTGCGCATGACGCCTGAACAGCGGACACTAGAGGATTCGGTCAGGGAAGCGAACCACAGACTCATGCTCGGCGGGAGTGTGCTGGTCTTCCACTACGACCTCAGCGGCTTCAACGTCTGGGGGCCCAGGCTCCTCGAACGCGGCCAGGAAGCCTATGAGGACGTCATCGGTGGCGGCCGCCGCGTCCTCGCCGAGCTCGTCGACCGCCTCGGTGGCGCCGTCAGGGCGGACAGCGGTCTCCATGATGTCGTCGTCGTCCTGGTGCAACTCCCGCAAGACCCCAACCAAGCGCAGCGGAATGCCCTCTCCACACTCCTTGCCGACTACCCGGCAGCGATGCGCGACAATCCCC
>CAZSAS010000054.1:0-6226 GCA_964604855.1 uncultured Methanosarcinales archaeon | reverse complement strand
TCAGGGTCATAGCCGTCCGCATCGAGCTTGAGCGTGCTCGTGTCCCAGAACTGGACCGCTTCCGAATGAATGCCCTCCAACACCGATTGCCAGACATCGCGCATCGGGATGAGTGCTCGCTCTCCTCCCTTGTCCATAAGGGACGGGGAACCCATAGGAGTAAGGAAAACAGAACCCTTAATAAACATTACCCGCAAGTGATTACAGGTCGACGACGACCTGGCATTCCCAGCCGCCGCCGTCCTTGATCCGGACGTACATGTCGTTGTACGTCACCGCTTTCACGTTGCAGCTCACGTCGTAGCCCTTGTGGTAGTCGCCGAGCGCCTCGCCCGTCGCCCAGAAGGTGTTGTCGCAGTTCCTGGTGACGCGCAGATCCTTGAAGCCCGAGAGGAGGAAGCCTTCGGTGTCGAGGAGGAAGAGCAATTGGTCGAGGAAGTCAAAGAGACAGGCTTCCTTCGTCTTCGCCTTGACCTCGAGGGGGAAGCGCATGGCCCTCTTGACCTTGCTCACGTCGGTGATGATGCCGAAGGTCGCCTCCGCCGCGTTCGCGAAGAGCTCGTCGAGCGTCTTGCCGTGCGCGACGAACTTGGCGTCCGCAGTGTGCTCAAGATACTCGTAGCGGCCAGGCTTTGACTTCATGGCGCGGCAGAAAGAAGCCGGGTTTTTATGCTTTCCCAACCGCGTCGCCGACGCTGGCGTAGCCGTCCTGCGCGAGCAGCGCGACGAGCCCCTTGTTGATCTCCTTCACCACGCCCGGCCCCTTGTAGATCAGGCTCGTGACGAGCTGGATGAGGCTGGCGCCCGCTGCGAGGTAGGCGTAGGCGTCCTTGGCGCTGGAGACGCCGCCGCAGGCGATGAGGACGAAGCGCTTCCCGCCCCGCTTCCGGAAGTGCTTGACGAGCGCCAGGGCTTTCTTGCGGACGGCGGGGCCGCTGATGCCGCCACGGTAGGCGGCGTGCTCCTGTTTCGCCGTCTTCAGGCCGAGGCTGGCGCGGTCCTTGCCGAGGTTGCTGATGATGAAGCCCGTGACCCATGCCCGGGGCCTGGCGAGCGCGATGAGCCTGTCGGCCTGCTTCGGCGCGAGGTCTGCGCCCACCTTGAGGAAGACGGGCTTGCCGAACCTGAGCCTCTCCCGCTCGACGCGTGCGAAGAGCTTCCCGCACTCGCCGGGGTCGCAGTAGTTCGTGGCGTCGTTCGTGTTCGGGCAGCTCAGGTTGAGGGTGAGGTAGTCGCCGCAGGCCTTCATGGTCTTCAGGCCGGTCATCCAGTCGTCCAGCTTGGCCTTCTCGCTCTTGAAGGTCGCGTTGGTGCGGGCCACGCTCACGCCGACGGGGACCCTGAAGTGGCAGTCCTTGAGCTTGGCCGCCACGGCTTTCGCGCCCGCGCTCTTGAGCCCGTAGTTGACGATGATAGCCTCGTCGGCGACGAGCCGTTTCAGCCGGACGCCCTCGTTCCCAGCGTAGGGCTTGGCCGTGACGCTCCCCACCTCGACGTGGCCGAAGCCGATGCTCGGCAGCACCTTCGGCAGGTCGGCATCCTTGTCGAAGCCGGCGGCCAGGCCCACAGGATTCTCGAAGGTGATGCCCCCGATATCCTGCCAGAGCCGTTCGTCCTTGTAGCCGTAGGCGAGGCTGAGCAGCCAGCGCGCCGGGGCGAGCGCGCCGAGGAGCGCGCCGAGCCTGACCATGCGCTCGTGGATCCGCTCCGGGTCCTGGAGGAAGAAGAGAGGGCGGAGCAGCCTCTCGTAGACGAGGGTCATGCAGCAGCCAAGAAAGAGCGGGGTTTTTATGCTTTCCCGTCTGGCTCCTCCGGTGGGGCGGCCGGCTGCTTCTTCCGGAGCCGCTTCAGGAGGCTGCTGCCCGGCACGGGCTCGTGCTTCGTGACGCGGAAGATGCGGAGCTCCTTCAGCACGTCCGGCAGCATCTCCGCGAAGTCGCTCGCGATGAAGCCGAAGCCTTTCCGGTCCGCGAGGCGTTCCGCGACGCGCTTCGACACCAGGCATGCGGCGAGGGCGCTCCGCTTGAGGTCCTTGCTCTGGGCGTAGAGCGCGGCGGCGATGCCGCTCAGCACGTCGCCAGTGCCCGCGACCGTCGCCCGGGAATGGCCGCCCTCGACAAGGCAGTGTCCGGTCGCGGTCACGACGAGGTCCTCCCGCCCTTTGATGACGAGGACGTTCGTGCCGAGGCTGAGCGCGACGTGCTCGTCCATGAAGTTGTTCGTCTCCTTCAGGTGCTCGTATTCCTTCTTGTTCGCGAAGAGGACGGACTGCTCGAGCCCGACGAGCTTGACCTGCTTGGTCGCGTCCGCGTCGAGCACCAGAGGGGCGCGCATGAGGGGGAGGAGCTTCGCCAGCCACTCCTCACGCTGCTTGCTCACGCCGAGGCCCGGACCGAGGAGGACGACGCTCGCGTGCTCGCTGAGCCTGCTCAGCTCGCGGAGATGGTCGTCGCTGAGGTCCTCGCCCGACAGCTTGACCGTGACCAGATCGGGGCTGAACGCGTTCATGAGCCGCGCGCTCGTCTCGGGGGCGGCGATGACGACGCTGTCCACGCCGCAGCGCAAGGCACCGAGGCCCGCCAGGACGGCCGCACCGACGTACTGTTCTGCGCCGCCGATGATGAGGACGCGACCCGCATCGCCCTTCGAGAAGTTCACGTTGCGCTCGATGAATCCCTTGAACTCTTTCGCAGAACACGTCCGAGTTTCCATCCTGCGACGTGAGGGAAAATCTTTTAAAAAGATTGTGACGGGCAAGGGTCATGCGAGAGCTCTTCGCGAGCCTTGAGCGCGTCCCGCTCAGGGCAGGCCTGGACCGGCCACTCCTGGACACGTGCTTCCTGCTCGACCTGGCCGAACGGCGACAGCTCCACACGCTCCTCCACGCGCCGGTCGCCACCACGTCGTTCAACCTGGAGGAGCTCGAGCACGTCAGCCGGCGGATGCACGACAAGACCAAGGAGGAATTGCGGCATTTCTTCAAGACGCATCCCGACCTCGTCATCGTGGACGTGCCTGTGCATCCCGGGGACCGCGCGGCCGAACGGTCGTTCGTTGCCGAGGTGGACCCCGATCTCCTGCTGAAGGTGCCGGACGCGAGCGACGCCGTCCTGGTGGCGGCCGCCATCCGGTGCCGGTGCGACGTGTTCACCAAGGACAAGCACCACCTCTTCACCGTGCAGCTCGAGAACTACCTCCACGCCTACGACCTCCGCGTCTTCAAGGAATGGAAGGACATGACCGGGTAAGCAACGGGCCCGCGAGCGAGAAACACGCAATGGACAACCAGCCATAACTTTTTTAAGGGCTTCCCGTTCTCGAGGATTCCATGGCTTCTCCGCTCCCGCAAGGCGTCGCGCGCATCCAGAGCCCGAGCAGCATCAACCTGTACAAGCAGTGCCCACGCAAGTACTGGTACCGCTACATCGCGCGGCTGCCGAGCCTGCCGAGCATCCACCTGGCGCGGGGCAAGGCGGTGCACGAGGCCCTGGACAAGTTCTTCGACACGGACGTGACGAACGTTCCGGACACGACCGAGGAGTTCTTCATGACGATGAAGGTCGTGCTCCTCGAGGCGTTCAAGCGCTCCTGGGCCACGTATGAGAACGAGTTCGCGCAGCTCCCGCTCTCGGAGGAGGAGCTCACCGGGTATTACGACGAGAGCCTCCGCATGGTCGGCAACTATTTCGACTACTTCACGGACAAGATCAGGTACTTCACGCGTCTGCTGCCGGTGAAGGAGGCATGGGAGGCGGTGAAGCCTGGCCGCGAGATCGAGTTCAGGAGCGACGTGCACCACGTCCGCGGGTTCATCGACGCGATCCACGACGAGGCGGGCAAGACGCTCATCCTCGACTACAAGACGAGCCGGCGCGCGGAGATCAGCGAGGAGTACGAGCTCCAGCTCAGCATCTACGCGATGCTGTACGAGGAGAAGTTCCGCACGCCAGACATGGTCGGCATCTATTTCCTCAAGGATGGCGTGGAGCGCCTGCTCGACGTCACGCCCGAGATGATCGCGCGCGCCAAGCAGGAAGTGCAGGACGTGCACGTGAACACCTGCTCGCGGGACATCAAGGACTACCCCAAGAAACCCTCGCCCCTGTGCAAGTGGAGCACGGGGCAGTGCGATTTCTACGAGCACTGCTTCGAGGGCAAGCCGCTGCCGGCGCATCTCCGGGAGCGGCAGCAACGGCTGCACTAGTACATCCGGTTCTTCTCGACCTTGTAGACATAGACGACGGTACCGACGAGCGCGGCGCCCGCGAGGATGCCGATGAGCAGGAAGATCATGTTCGAACCCGGTGTGCCCGCTCCGAGCGCCGGATGGGCCCCCGCGATGGTGTTCGTCGCCATGCCACTCAGATCGCCGAGATTGACGCCGGTCGTGGCGATCTCCATGCTGACGAAGCCCATCAGGAGCGCGACCACCATGAAGATGTAGAACTTAGTGTAGGTGTCCGCGAACATGCTGCGAAAACAAGCCCTGCGCATTTATAAGCTTTGCGTCGGGCGCCGCGCTACCATTCGTAGCCGAGCTCGCCGATGTCCAGCACCGGCTTCCCGAGCTTGTTCGTGTCGTCGAGGCCGATACGCGGGCACATCGTGTTCACGAAGCATTCGAGGAAGGGATAGTCCTCGAGCGACCCCCAGTCGAGGGTGTCGAACAGCAAGTAGTAGAGCTCCTTGTCCGGATACTTCTCGCGCAGCGACAGGGCCATCTCGAGGCGTTGCTGGCCGTATTTCGTCGTGACGAGGACGCCGACCTTCCGCGCCATCAGGAAGCTCGACATCGCCGCTTGCTGCTTCCTCTTCGCGCGTTCGATATCCTCGTCGGCCATGAGGAAGTGGCGCTCAGCCTTCGGGTCGTAGCACCACACGGGTAGGTTGTTGTTGATGACGAGCGCCTTGGGATGGAACAGCCCGTCGCCGACGTAGAGGAAGGCGTCCGCATCCACGTCCCAGCGCTCGATGCCGCAGCCGAGCAGGTGTCCCTGCGCGGCGGCATGCTTCGGCCGGAAGGTGTGGACCTCCTTGCCGGCGCTCTCCAGGGCCTGCCGCCATGCGTCGAGCTGGTCGTGGAACTGGATGGTCGTGAAGAGGATGATGCGCTTCGGCAACTTCCTGATAAGCTCGTGCGGGAGGACGATCTTCTTCTTGTAGCGCACCGGGATGAAGTGCAGCCGCATGGGCTTCGACATCCTCCCCGAGAATCAAGAGCTGTTTATAAGGGCTACGCCGTTTTCCTCGCGCTCTCGAGCTTCTTCCGGGCCTTCTCTGCCAGGCGCTGCCGGCGCTCGGCGAGCCGCTTCTCGCGTTCCGCCATCTTCTTCTGCCGCACGGCGTCCTCGGCCGCCTTGCGTGCAGCCTCTTCACGCTGCCGTTTGAATTCTTCGAGGCGGACCACTCTCGGATCCGTCGGCTGTTCGGTTTTCTTCTCCTTGACCCCGCGGTACTTCATCGCGAGCTCGCGGACCGTCTCCTCGTCGACGACGAGCGCGGCCTTGCCGGTCTGGAAGAGCTTCCGCAGCCTGCTCGTCTTGAGGGTGAAGCGATAAGGGCCATTGAAGAAGTACCACCCGCTCTTGTGGAGGAAGCCGCCCAGGCTGTAACGCACGAACTTGACCGGGACCTTGCCCCGCAACCAGCTGGATTCGCCGACAGGCATGCACCCCTTCCCGCTTCACGCCTTTTTAATCTTTTCCTGTCTCCCTTGCGCCAATTACCGGGCGGGTGCAGTGCGACTGCCGCGGACGGGCGGAACAAGCAGGCGCGGCGAAGGGGATGACGGGGGCGTTGCCGCGTCGTGCTCGGGCTCGGCAAGGCTCCCAGGGCGGCAGTGACGGGGGGAAGGACTGCAACGAAGAAAGGGCCGCAACTGGGGCTGTAACGAAGAGCCGGATAGCTAGAACTCCAGCGGCTTGTCCTGGATGAACGCTTTCCCGAGGCGCAGGGCGACTTCGGCCTTGTGCAGCTCGTGGCCGAGGTAGGCGGCGTGCTGGAGCTTGCTGATCAGCCCTTCTCGCACCAGGGTCTGGACGATGGGCTCTGCCGCGTTCCCGTACACGTCAAGCACTGGCCGCTTCTTGTAGGTCATGTAACGGACGCCGATCTCCTGCTGCTCGGGGAAGATCCTGAGGAGGAAGTAGCCTTTCGGGTCGGCGCTCCATTCCTTCTTGCTGTCGTAGGAGGCCTCGATCCTGGGCACCTTGTCCGCCATGCGAGG
>CAZSAS010000053.1:0-6254 GCA_964604855.1 uncultured Methanosarcinales archaeon | reverse complement strand
GGATGCGGAGGCCAACCCCGTGCATGAGGTGGTTGCGCATCGGCCGCGCCCAGTACTTGCGGAGGCAGCTGTCCTCGTACGTGCCGGAGAGCGCGCTCGTGTCCGTCGCGGTGACGGCGAGGATGCCTTCGCGCTGGATCCGCTTGACGGCGGCATCGAGGAAGGGGTTGGGCGTTCCGAACGGGTCGATGTCGATGTAGCCGTAGCCGAAAGAGTCGAGGAGAAACTTGGAAGCCTCGTTGCACGAGACCTCAATTTCTTCACAAGTCAAGGATTCCTCATTCAATTTCATATTATTCCGAATCAGTTTTGTCGCTTCTTCGGAATAGTCGTTGATGTGGACGTGGCTCAAGAGCCCTTTTTCCAACTCCACCAAGAACCGACACTCACGGATTCCAGTGCCGGCGAGGACGGAGCCGACACTCAATCCTTCGAAATCTTTCCCTTGTGACTTTTTTCTCTGTGTGAGGAGGGTGTGGAGGAGGAGCACGGAGACGTCCCGGTTCAGCTTCATGACGGGATTGTAGAAGACATCCATCTCCTTCGAGACCTTCGAGACGGCAGGCACTCTTGCCGTGACGGCGCCCTCGGTGATCGTGATGTATGCCATGCTCCCCCTCCGCTCGAGACCCTTATGCTCCCTGTCCGTTAGCCGACGATCCTGACGAGGCCGCTCCGGGAGAGCGGCGCGTATTCGAGCTTCGCCTGCCAACCCAGCACGCCGTCCTCGCTGTTCGTGAGCGTGGCGATCGTGCCGCGCTCGCTCAGGCCCTGCCAGACCTCCTTGTCCTCCTCCTGGTAGAGCCCGACGCCGGACACGCCGATCCTCGGTTCGCCGTCTTCCAGCTCGATGATGAGGCTGAGCGTCTCCTCGTCGAGGTCGAGGGCTTCTGGCTGTTCGAGCGCGAGGACGAGCCGCGTCCCGGTCTCGTTCTCCGCCGGGAAGGTGATCCTGATGCCGCCGGCGATGATGAGGGGGATGCGCGTGCCGTGCGCGCCGCCCGACCCGTCCATGTCGACGCTGAGCCTGCTCCTGGCCGCGGTCGGCGTCTCGTTCTGCAGTATCCGCATCTTGAACGTGGTGCCGAGCATGCGGAAGGCGCCGTCCAGAACGTGCAGGCCCTGGCGCTCCTGGCCCGTGTCCGCCAGCTTGACGAGGTGGATCTCCTTCGTGACGACGTCCTGGAACCGGGCCTCGGTGCCCAGCTCGTTCACGGAGCGGAACTCCATGACGATGTTCTCGTCGTCGGCGCTGCGCAGGAGGAAGCGGTCGCCGATGGCGATGCAGTAGTCGGCGAGGCTGGCGCATTCCTGGACGTGGAGCCTGCTGCCGTAGTCGCCCCAGCGGAGCGTGCCGTTCTCCACCCCGGCGATGTCGAACGCGACGGGCTGGCCGAGGACGTCCGTGTAGCGTAGGCCCACCTCGCTCCGTTTCGCGTCGAGCTCCACGACGCTGTCCGTGGCGCCTTCGAGGCCTTCGTAGACGATGTCGAAGAGCGGGTTGAGCAGCGCCTCGGGGCGCTGGAGGCGTTGCCGGAGGCTCTCCCCAGCCTTCAGGGCGAGGCCGCCGTCGTCCTCGTCCTTCGGGTAGTACCTGATGAGGATGCTCCACTGGTCGACGCGCACCTTGGTGCGCGCGATCTTCTCCCCGTTGATCTCGAGCTGGCTGCCGTTCTCCAGGACGAGCCACTGTTCGGTGTCGAGGCCGTAGAGGGTGATGCTCTGGTTGTGCGCCTCCCTGACGACGTAGGTGTGGCCGAAGAGCGCGAGCTGCTCGTTCACGAGCCCGAGGAGGTTGCCTTCATGGAGGAGGAAGGCGTATTCGAAGATCGGCTTCCCTGTCTCGAAGAAGAGCTCGCTCCTCGTCTCGTGCGTTTCCGGGTCGCGCCGGAACCGCAGCTCGCCGCTCATACCTTCCGGGTCGTCCGCGAAGTCGAAGCGGACGAAGTTGTCCGCGCGCAGGGGCTGGCCGCGGAAGCTGGGCTGCGGCGTCGCGAGGAGGGAGAGCTCGTTCCGCGTGAGGACCGGTAATCGCTCCCCGAGCTTCTCGCCCACGAGGAACGGGCGGTCGTCCGTGCCGACGAGGATGCCGCCCGAGCTCGCGGTGCGGATGAGGAGCGACGCGTTGAGGAAGGGCGTGAGCTCGCTCGCGAGCGTACTCGGCTTCGTCAGTATGGGCTGGCTCGGCGGCAGGTCGGCGCGGGGGATGTCGGGCCTGATGTCCGGCGGGGGGGGCGGACTCACGGCGGTGTAGTTGCCGTTCGTGAGCTGGCTCCTGGCGCAGGCCGTAATGAGGAGCAGCAAGAGAAGCGAGGAGAGGAGCAGACAGCGGAACAGGGAGGAGGACGAAGCCGACAAGGAGGAGTGTTGGGAACGCATCGGGACGCTTTGGGACAGGGAGTTTTATAAATATTCTTCCGTCAGCATCCCCTTTCTGGAGTAGTAAACTATATAGGGAAGAGGTGATGCACCCAGGGCATGACCACGCATCCCCGACCCGCCATGGACACGAACAGGCACCTGATCAGCAAGATCGACTTCCAGCCGCAGGCCTTCACCAAGCTGACGCCAGAATCACGAGCCCGTTTCCTCTCCGAGATCGCTATCCTCCTCCGGGAGCCGGTCAGGGCCTATGAGCACGTCCGGGTGCAGCGGGACCGCGTCCTTGACGTCTTTCTCGGCGTCCTCGGCGGGATGACGCAGCGCTGGGACCCTGGCATCGACTACCATGGCGGAGAGGCCCGCCAGGTGCTGCACGGCGACCTTGAGGTCAGGCTCGACGGCCGCGACCCGATCCGGATGCCCGAATTCCGGAGCGGCTACTTCCGCGGCGGCCGGGGTTTGGGCCTCGTCTACCCGTCAGGAGAGGGACTCGGTATGCGCTACAACCTCACCGCCCTGCTCCCGGGACCTGTGCGAACGACAGTCGCCGCCCGACGCCACTAGCTTTAAAAGCGCGAGGGGGGCCCGTCGTTTCCATGCGCGGACGCAAAGTGTATGGCCAATCGCAAGAGATCAGGTGCCCCTTCTGCGGCGAGCAGGCGACGGTGAAGAACCTGCAGGGACTGCCCACGTGCACGCGGCACCGCGAGCGCGAAATCAACCTGCGCTGCGCCTGCGGCGGCTATCTCGACGTGAAGGACGGCAAGTACGGCACCTTCTTCACCTGCTTCGACTGCGGCCCCGTCTCGTGGGCCAAAGCCTGGGAGATCAACGACCTCCCCATCCGGAGCTGGGAGGATCTGTAAAGATTCCAAATCTGCCGAAAACTCTTCGCACTTTCTAGAAATCTTCCGAGTAGATACTGGAGCATATGAACTAAAATAACACCAATATAAGGCCTCAGCCTCACGAATTCGGCTGATTCCCTATAAGTGGTGTTAAGAATTCATGGCAGGCTGCGGAACCGCGTGTTGATGAGGATCCACTCGGTGAAGAAGAGGAAGAGGGCGATGAGCATGAGGCCTGGGGCGAGGTCGCGGCGCAGGGTCTGTTCGGAGGTGTTCTCGGCGATGCGCTGGAAGGCTGCGAAGAGCGCGTCGCGGTCTTGCGCAGCGGCGTACACGCCGCCGGTGGCTGCGGTGATGTTGCGCAGGTTGTCCTCGTTGTAGACCGCGCTGATGTTGTAGTACTTGGGCAGGTAGCCGATCGGGCCGGTGGAGGTGCCGATGCCGATGGCGTGGATGTTGACGTGGTGCTCATTCGCGTAGCCGACGGCGCGCTGCATTGAGGCGTCGAGGAAGGTCTCGATCGTGCTGCTCCCGTCGGTGATGAGGATGATGGCACGTCCTTTCGAGTTGTCCAGGAGCAGGTTCGTGCTCGTGATGATCGCGCCGGGGATGTCCGTGCCGCCCGCTTCGAGGAGCCCGACGTTGTCGATGGCGTCCTTGACCGCCTTCTTGTCGTCGGTCGGGACCAGGAGGATGAGCGCCGCGCCGGAGAAGCTGACGACGCCGACCCTGCTCTCGCTGTCCAGGGCGTCGATGAAGAGCTTCGCGTCCTCCTTGGCCGCGTCCAGCCGGGTCGGGGCCACGTCCTGCGCGCTCATCGAAGCGCTCGTGTCGAGCGCGATGACGAAGTCGTTCTGGTTGCTCCTGCCTTCGTACCAGAGGACGGTGCCCGAGACGGCGAGGACGGCGAAGAAGATGCTCGCCATGCGGATGCCGAGGAGGAGGTTGTTCCTCGTGATGAGGCGCTTCCCGGTGATGCGCTTGAGGGCGCGGAAGTTCGCGAACAGCAGGGCTTTCCGCTTGACGTGCCGGAGGAAGAAGAAGTGGAGGACGACGAGGAGCGGCAGGGCCAGGAGGAACCAGAGGTTGGCCGCGTTCTCGAACGTGAGCTGCACCATCGTCCTTTCCCTTTGCCCGTTTCCCCGCTCTCAGTCCCTAGAGCCTGATGATCTTCGCGCGCCTACGGAAGAAGTCGAGGAGCATGTCCATCGGGTCGTCGCCCGTGTCGATCTTGAGGAAGCTCGCCCGCGCCCGCTCGAACACGTTCCTGATGTAGGCCTCCTCCTTCGCCGCCTCCTCCTCGAAGAGCTCCGAGTACTGCTTCAGGTCGACGAGGAGGGCGTCGTCCGGCGCTGCCGGGTCGCGCACCACCACCTGGAGGCCTTCCGCCGGCAGGAGGTAGTCGTGCTTGTCCCGTATCATGATGCCGATGAGGTCGTAGCGCATGCTGAACATCTGGATGTACTTCTCCCAGCCCTTGGGGAGCGCGATGAAGTCGCTGATGAGGATGATGAGGCTCTTCTGGTGGAGGAGGCTGTTCACGAGCGTCATGACCTGCTTGAAATCGCTCTTGCCGCCGTAGTGCTTCCCGTTCTCCAGGTCCTGCACCATGCGGTAGATCAGCTCACGGCCGAGGCCGGGGAACTGTTTCGCCACGATCTTGTCGTTGAAGATGGCGTAGCCGACGTTGTCGCCCGCGTCCGCGATCGCGGTGGCGAGGTTGAAGAGGACCTCCGCCGCGAATTCGCACTTGAGCTTCGTCGTGCTCGTGAAGAGCATGCTGTCAGAGACGTCGAGGAGGAAGAAGACGTTCACGGTCTTGTATTCCTCGTATTCCCGTACGAGGACGTCCTTCGCGCGGAGCGTGGCGCTCCAGTCGATGCGGCTGGCGTCGTCGCCGTAGGTGTACTGGCGGAAGCCGGCGAATTCCATGCCGCGGCCTTTGAGCATCGCGGTCCAGCTGCCTTCCAGCACCTTGCTCAGGACGCGCCGTTTGGCGCGGACGTCGCGGTCCTTCATGCGGGGCATCAGGTCCAGATTGAGCTCCTTGATCGGCACGGGGCACCTCTTCCTCCACTGAGAAACCGGGGAAAGGGTGTTTATAAAGGTTACTGGGGCTTTCAGAGTATCGGCACCTTCTCGAGGATCTCCTTGATGATCTGCTCGGGCGTCACCTCCTCGGCCTCGCCCTCGAAGTTGAGCAGGACGCGATGCCGGAGCACGTTCGTCGCGACGTCCTTGACGTCCTGGGGCGTGACATGCCCCCGTCCCATGACGAGCGCGTGCGCCTTGCTCGCAATGTACATGGCGATGCTGCTACGGGGCGAGGCGCCGTACCCGATATACTTGCCCTGCTCGACGTTGTACTTGGCTGGGTCGCGCGTCGCTTCGACGATGCGGACGATGTAGCGCTCGATCTTCTTGTTCAGGTAGACCTCCTTGGCGAAGCGCTGTGCCTCCATGATGTCGCTCGCGTTCAGCACGGGCTCGAGCTCGAACTCGCTGAAGTCGTGGATGGTGATGTTCTTCTTGAGGATCTCGATCTCCTCCTCGGGCGAGGGGTAGGTGATCAGCACCTTGAAGAGGAAGCGGTCCACCTGCGCCTCGGGCAGCTTGTAGGTGCCGAGCTGCTCGATCGGGTTCTGGGTCGCCATGACGAAGAAGGGCGCGGGCAGCTGGAAGGTCTCCTTGCCGATCGTGGCCTGGCGCTCCTGCATGCTCTCCAGCAGGGCCGACTGCACCTTCGGCGGCGAACGGTTGATTTCGTCAGCGAGGACGAAATTCGAGAAGATGGGGCCTTTGACGGTGAAGAAGCCCTTGCCCTCCTCATACGTGGTGATGCCGACGATGTCCGTCGGGAGCAGGTCGGGGGTGAACTGGATGCGGCTGAACTGGCAGCCGGTGATCTTGGCGAGGCTGCGCACCACGAGCGTCTTGCCCACGCCGGGGATGTCCTCGATGAGGACGTGGCCGTTCGCGAGCAGGGCCTCGATGAGGCTGTCGACGACGTCGTGCTGGCCCACG
>CAZSAS010000052.1:0-6311 GCA_964604855.1 uncultured Methanosarcinales archaeon | reverse complement strand
TGGACAATGACCGGCACATCGAGCCCGAACATGTCGCCACTGCCGATGAAGGCCACGGTGCGGTCGCGGCTGTCGGGCAGCTCGATGGCATCCAGCCCCTGCCACTGCCGCGTGGGTCGCGGCGGCTGGGCCTCGGCGATCGGGATGCCCTCGCGGTCGTCGCTGATGAGCCAGTCGAAGATGTCCTTGAACACGGTCTCCTGATTCCATTCCTCCGCCGACAGGAAAGCGTGCTGGCCGATCATGATGAAGCCGGTCATGTGGCTCATCGTCACGCCGACGTTGTCCACGTCGCCGAAGCGGAGGCAGAACTGCGGTAGCACCAGCTTCTTCGCCGGCGCCTCGACCTCGCCGCTGACCACGTAGGGCTGGAAGGCGGCGATGCTCGCGATGGTGAACTCCATCGTGGGGTTCCAGCGCGCCACGACCGGGTAGCGGGGCGTGACGGTGTAGCCCTTCTTGGCGAACATCTTCGCGAACTCCTGCCAGACCGTGACGTAGTCCATCGCCTTCGTGCAAGGATTGTCCTCGAAGAGTGTGAAGCCGCCGGCGCAGGACGCGTCGCCGCAATGGTCCTGCTCCGCGTTCACGGTCCAGAACCAGGTGCCGCAGGCGCACCGCTTCCGGGAGAAGCCGCGCTCCTCGAGCACGCCGGTGGCATAGTACTTCTCGGGCGACTTGGACGCCTCGCCCTTGAACCACTTCTTGATGTCCTTGTCCGGCTTGGCCATTGCAGGAGGGAGTTCTCGAGCGGGATTAATAAAGATTGTCGATTGGGCCCGATCAGTTGATGCGCGTGCCCTGGAACTCCTGGCCCTTCATCGCGGCCCTGACGTTCTCGAGGTCGTGCACCGCGAGCAATGCGACCTCGATGCCGCTCTCCTGGCAGAGCCTGGCCGCCACGGGATCGAACGGGACGTGCTTGCCCGGGCTCCACTCGTCGCCGATGATGCTGCGGAGCTTGTCCCAATCAATCCGCTTGAAGCGCTCCGCGTCGGGATTCACTCGCGGGTCGGCGGCGTAGATGTAGGGGACGTTGCTCAGGTTGACCAGCCGTCTCGCGCCGAGGCGCCTCGCGAGGATGGCGGCGTCGTAGTCCGTGCTCCAGCCCGGCTTCCATCCGGCGCCGACGAGGATCCGGTGCTCGCCTTCCGGCAGCTCGTCCTGTTCCGGGTCCGTGACGATGCGCGAGGCTGCGACGTCACGGAACAGCGTCCTGATGAGGTGGCCGTTCAGCCGCGTCGCGTGGACGCCGAGCCAGTCCAGGTCCTCGTCCGACACGTCGCAGATCTCTCGCGCCGCCTGCTGGTAGTGCCGGCAGGTCGAGCCGCCCCCGGTGATGAGGACGAAACGGTAGCCTTCATCGATGAGCTGCCGCACGAGTCCGGTGAACCCCCGGAGGAACTCCACGTTGATGCCGCCCTCCGGGACGATGATGCTGCCGCCGAGCGAGACAACGATCCACCCTTTGTCGTCCATGACGCCGTGGACCGCGAGAAGCTTTATAAACATACTGCTTCTCCGGCAACGCCATGGCCACGAGGAACAGCCGTCGGGAACGACGCTCCGAGAAGCAGCGCCAGCGATGGGGGCAGATAGCCATCGGCGTCTTCCTCGTCCTCCTCATGGTGCTCAGCATCGCGCAGGTCAGCATCGACCAGAACGACGGCACGACGACCGCCTTCGGGAAGACGAAGTTCACGCGCACCGCGGACGGCTTCACTGCCAAGGTCGCGGGCGAGACGCGCAGCTACGACTTCGTGCCCTACGAGGAGAGCAACGGCACGGTCTTCTTCGAGAGCCTCCAAGGGGCTGTCGTCGACGTCCGGCCCGCTCCCGGGGCGGGGAAGCTGCTCAGCGACGCGTCCTTCATAGCGATCACCTTCGATCCGGGCGCGCCGGCCGAGACCGCCAGCCTCATGGACCTCGTCAGGCTCGAGCTCACCAGGGACTTCGGCAATGTCTTCAGCGGCGTCCTGGAGAATTCCACCCTCTATCCGGCCCTGCAACGCGTCGACTGCCCGAGCGCCACGCCGCAGGTGCCGGTCATCAAGCTGCTCGTCGCGAACACCACCAGCACCGGCTTCGCGAATGCCACCCTCGACGGCTCCTGCCTCACCATCATCGCGGATGCTCCGAGCATCGTCGCGGTGAAAGACTATCTCCGCCTTGCGAAGAACGGGGTGATGAGCGATGGATAAGCGGAAGGGGAAGAAGGCCGGGACTCGCAAGAAGACCGGCAAGAAACGCACTCCCGACAAGGAACGCACCCCTGACGAGATACCGGTCGCCGAACGGCTCCTGCGCGGGCAGGTCTGGCTCGTCCTCGCAGTCCTCGTCATCATCGCGGCCATGGTCGCACCCCTCGCGTACCGCAACTGGCAGGCCGCGCACACCCTTGAGAAGAACAAGTACAACGGCTTCGACTTCGTCAAGGAATCCCGCGGCGACCTCACGCTCTGGGTCACGCAGCTCGACGTGCGGGGGCAGGTCTACAACATCCCCTTCTATCACCATCCGCGCGAGGCGGAGAGCGTCATCATGGAACCCGGGGTGACCGACCGCTTCCTCGGGAGCCAGCGACCGGCGCTCATCTACATCACCGTGCCGGCCGACGGCGGCAGCCACCCGGTCGTCGGCGGTGTCGAGATCAGCCGGATCACCGGCTTCAAGTACGGCCTGCTCGATATCGAGACCAAGAGCGCCCTCCAGGAGGCGGTCCCCGACGTGCAGACGCCCGTCATCACCTGCGCAGACGCGACGAACAGCACGGCGGTGCTCAGCTTCGAGCAGGGAGCGACGAATCTCATCGTCCGGGACAAGACTCGCCCTGACTGCATCCGGTTCATCTACAAGGACGAGAACAGCAGCATCCTCGTCGCCGACCGCTTCGCGTACGGGCTGCTCCGCATCATGCCGGGCTAGCGCCGTCTTCTCTCCGTCCGGAAGCGCCAAGGAGAAGCTCTGACCGCGTCTAGCGGACGTAGACGCGTTTCCCGTCCAGGACGACCATCACGCGCTCGCCAGGCGTCAGCTCGGGCTGCTTCGCGTTCGCCACCGGCACGGCCTGGAAGGTTTCGGGATGCAGCACGGTCAGCTCGGGTCTCGTCGCGGCCACGCTCGTCTCCAGGAGGGGAAGGGCACGCCACTCGCCCTCCTTGTACTCGTGCTGCTCGTTCTTGCCGCGTTTCGGATTGTAGAACCTGATGCGTTTGCCGAGCTCGCGGACGAAGAGGATGTCCTTGTCATGCCGGACCGCGTCGCCCGCCGAGAAGGGCGGAAGCTCGACGAACCACGTGCTCCGGTAGACGTCCTTGCTCCGCAGGTTGTCGTGACCGAACAGGTGCGCGCTGCTCTTGACGATGCCGCCGTAACGCTCCTGCAGGGCCTTCGCCGCCTTCTCGATGGCGGACTTGCTCGTCACCAAATAGTCCGTACCGTGCTTCTGCCTCGCCTCCTTGCTCACGCCGGCCTTTAACTGATGCAGCGTGTCGAGGACGAATCGCTTGCGGTCCGCGTCCTCGTTCCGCACCTGGAGCGCGCCTTCGAAGTAGTTCGTCCCGTGCTTCGCCCAGCGCGGACTGACCGTGTTCTGCACCTCGTAGGGCACGATGTATTCCTCGACATAGCTTCTCGCCTTCGGGCTCGCCGCGCCCGTCACGGCCACGGCCGCTTCTCCCGCCACCTTGAGGCCGTCCTTCAGCGGTATCTCGTCGAGCGTGATGGCGACGCGTTCCACCGTCGCGTAGGGCGCGATGATGACCTGCTTCTCGAAGAGCTCGGCCAGGCGCTTCGCCGGGTCGTCCGTCGGGTGCCACTTGCCGTGGAAGCGCACCGTGCCTGAGCGGGTGCACACCTCGGCCTTGAACTCCTTGAAGCCGGCGACGATGGGCTTCTCCTCCTTGAGGCAGTCGGCGCAGAACACGTCCACCACCTTCTTGCTTCCGCATTTCGGGCAGAACATGCCTCGTGAAGAACAGAATCCCCTATAAAAAATGTTGCCTAGGCGTCTCCCGTACCATCCTCCTCGTTCAGCGCCGCGAGGAGCTCGTCCACGACCGCGTCCTTCTCCTCTTTCTGGATGCTGCAGCCCCCGGCCGCCTTGTGGCCGCCGCCGCCATGCTTGAGCATGAGCGCGCCGATGTCCACCCGGTTCAGGTCTTCGAAGATGTTCTCGCCGCAGCTGATCTTCACCTTGTCCGGCTCGTACTTCAGGTTGTCCACGCTGAGATAGACGGTCTTCCCGGGATACATGAGGTAGAGCCAGAACGGCTGGCCGCGCGGCAGGTCCTCCGGCGCCCTGGTGCGGTCGACATAGATGACGTTCCCCTTGACCTCGACGTACTCGGGGATGCGCGCCTTCCAGGCCTCGTGCTCCTTGAGCTTCGTCTCGACGCGTTTCCGGATGATGGGCTGGTTGATGACCTGTTCCGGTTGCTCATAGGCGAGCATGTTGATGAGGAAGCGCCGGAACTCGTCGTCCTTCCGCTTGTCGTCCCCGCGGATGGCCATGCTGAGCTTGCCGTACACGTCAGGATGCTCAAGGTCCTCCTTCGTGAACGCTGCGGTGTCGATCTTGTCCGTCGCCTCGACCAGCGCAGCATACTTCTCCAGCTCCGGTTTCTCCTTCCGGTAATGCTTGTAGATGACCCTGGCGCAGCTCTTCGCCGTCACGTCGAGGAAGCCCTTCTCCTTGTCCGGCGCGCTCGTCGCGTGGTGGTCGAACCACAAGGCGCAGCCCTCCCCATAGGGGAGGTCGACGATGACGTCGCCAGGCCGGACAGGGAACTGCTTCTTCTGGAGCATCCAGGGCTCGGCGAAGGTGATTTGCTCGATGTCCGGGAAGACCGCCTGGATGAGGAAGGCGCTCACCACCCCGTCGAAATCCGTGTGGGTGACGATGCGTTGGTAGTCGGCCATCTCCTCCTCCTTTTCTCTCTTCGTCTTCATCCCTTTTTCTCCTGCATTTAATAATTTGGCTTTTTCGTGTTTTTTAGGAAAACTTTTTATCCTGACTTCCTGAGAACAGCGCCATGAGTGTCGAAGGCAACCTGCACGGGTATGTCGTCAAGGCGCGCGAGATCATCCGGGACGCGAAGCTGCGGCTCGAGGAGGAACGCGAGGACGAGATCCGGTGCGAAGACACGACGGACTACCGCATCCACGCGGACCTGCGCAACGCCCTCCTCCTCCTGAACGAGATCGAGAAGCTGAACGACGAGGAGATAGCGGTGCTCCAGGACATCCTGAAGCAGGAGCACGGGGAGGAGGACGACCTCGGCCGGCTCCTCGCGGAGTGATGCCGCAGGACGCGCGCTCAGCCGCGGACCAGCGCGAGCAGCTCGTCCCGCTTCTCGGTCATCTCTGCCTCGGTGTCCGCCTCGACGATGAGCCTGATGACGGGCTCGGTGTTGCTCTTGCGCAGGTTGAACCACCACGTGCGGAACTCGATGCGGATGCCGTCGAGCTCGCTCACCGCGACGACGCCCGGCGCGCCGGCATAGGTCCTCTTCGCCTCGGTTATGACCCTGTCGGGGTCGGCAACCCTGTTGTTGAGCTCGCCGCTATAGCTGTATTTCTTCAAGGGCGCGACGAGCGCGCTGAGGGGCTTGCCCGTCCCCTCGAGGAGGTTGAGGAGCTGGAAGAGCGCGTACATCGTGTTCTCGGTGTAGTTCGCCTCGCCCGGGTAGAAATGGCCGCTCACCTCGCCGGCGAGGAGCGCGTGCTCGTCACGCATCTGCGCCTTGATGTACGCGTGCCCGACGCGGCACATCACCGGCTTCCCGCCGGCCGCGATGATCGTCTCGCGGACGATATTGCTCGCGCGCAGGTCGTGCAGGATCGTCGCGCCCTTGTGCGTCTGCAGGACTTCCTGCGCGATGAGCGCGAGGAACAGGTCGGCACGCACCGTCTCGCCGCGCTCGTCGACGAAGACGCACCGGTCGCCGTCCCCGTCCAGCGCGAGGCCGAGGTCGGCGCCTTGGGCCTTGACTGCCGCCTTCAGGTCTGCCAGGGTCTCTTCCTTGAGCGGGTTCGCCTCGTGGTTCGGGAAGTTCCCGTCCGGCGCGAAATACAAGGGCTCGATGCTGATGCCGCGCTTCGCCAGGAGCGGGGCGAGAGCCTCGTAGGTGTAGCCGCCCATGCCGTTGGCCGCGTCGACGACGATGGTGAACGTCCTCGTCGTCTTGAGGAAGCCGAGGCTGAAGCCGAGGAACTCGTGCAGGTAGTCCCGTTTCGTCACCCCGCCTTTCGTCCCTGCGAGCCCTTCCGGCAGCCCGTCGACGAGCGCCTCGATGGCGTTGATGCCGGTG
>CAZSAS010000051.1:3400-6419 GCA_964604855.1 uncultured Methanosarcinales archaeon | reverse complement strand
AAGTTGACTGTAATCTGGAGATGCACGGCGACTTCTACTGCTGGGAATATGCTGTACGCTCCGTGGAAATAGCGGACCACCCGAGCATCGGCATAGTCTACAACTGCGACCCAAGGGAGACTAAGTCGGGACCCATCGGCGCCTCGCTTGATCCTATCAAGCCCTACCTGCGCCACATCGCGCGGCTCACGATGAACGACGACAAGCTCGACAGCATCGACCTCATCAGCGCCTTCGAGCAGGCCTACGTCGAGACTGAGGTGCTGTTCAGCAAGCTCAGCATCCAGAAGCCCGGGACGCAGGAAGTCGTCATCCTCACCATCGACTTCCGGACCAAGCCCCAGATGAATTTCGTGCAGGACGGCTACCAAAAAGGGCCGATCCACATCGGCCAGGCAAACATCTACTGGCGTGCCTACAGCTGGAAACAGCATCACGTCGACCAGTACATCCGCTACCGGAAGAGCGAGGACCTCTACATGCTCGGGGTCGTCGACCGCTCGGTCCGCGCAGCCATGGAGGCGCTCGGCGACGAGCTCGAAGGCTACCTGACTGAGGCGGGCGAGCCGAAATACAAGGACAAGATCGAAGAGGAGAAGAAGAAGGCGGCCGAGCTGACGAAGAAAGGGAACCGCCCCAAGGGCATGTTCAGCGGCCTCTTCGAGCCCTTCACCGCGCTCTTCGGCGGCTTCGGCGAGATGCTCAGCTTCGGCGGCAGCATCAGCGTCAAGCCGCGGAAGGCCATGAAGGCGCCCGACTTCCCCATAAGCCTGTACGAAGGCCTCAACGCGGGGAAGAACAGCATCCTCACCCAGAACCACCGTCACGCGCTCTACCAGACCATGAAGAATTTCAAGAAAGGCAGGGGCATGTTCAGCTTCGGCTGAGACGTGCGCAGACGGGCGTTCTGGAGAACGTTCTTATCGGCCCTCCCAGTCCCCCCATGGCAGACCTCGATTCAGGAGTGGACAAGCTCCCTCCGCGGGAGCGCCTCAAGCGCGCGCGCGAGATTGAGGAAGAGAAGCGACGCCTCCTCGAGGAGGAGCTCGCGAAGCGCGAGACGGAACTCGAGGAGCTCAAGGAGAAGACCGAGCGGGAGCTCGACGAGGCGCGCGAGCTCGAGGACGAGAGCCTGGAGGAGATCACCCGCGAGAGCGCCGAGGCCGAGCTCGAGGAACGCGTGAAAGGCTTCCGAGGAGGCAAGGAGTTCGTCCCGGAGGGTGGCGTCGCTGGTGCGGAAGGCCTGGACGGGGAACCCGCCGGCGTCACCTATGACTCCAGCGCTCGCATCGGAACGGGCGGCATGGGCCAGGTCTCCAACGAGCAGGCCGCGCTCTACCGCAGCGAGGCCTTCGAGCGGGCGCAGGAGAACCTTGATTACCTGCTCAACGCCGAGAACCCCCGGAAATCGGCGATCGAGGAACGCAGCCGCGCGCTCTACCAGAACGTCCGTGAACTCGCCAGCGGCTTCGACCCGAGCGAGAGCTACGCGTTCAACAAGCTCGCGGACGACATGTACCAGCTCAAGCAGCGCGAGGAGGATCAACGGCAGAACACGGTCGCGCACGGCTACATGCAACGCATCACAAACGTTTTAAACGAGGTCGTCGATTATAAGCAGGAAGAGGAACGGCGACGCAAAGCGGCATGAGCGCCGTGCTGAAAGAGAGGAAAAGAGACGACGATGGCGGTCTTCAACAATCCTGGCTACTACCACGCCCTCGACCAGACCTTCACGCCCGACGAATGGGGTCCTGACCTGCCGCAGGAGCTCGAGGACGGCAGCCAATGGCAGACGGATCTCGGCCCGGGAGAGCTCGGCACGAGCGCGAACCCGATGCAGAACCAGGTGCAGGCGCTCCAGGCGAAGATCCGGGAAGGCGCGAGCAGGGTCGAGCTCGAGTTCCCCGGTTCGGGCAAGGGCTCGAGCCAGGCGCCGACGCCGGAGAGCTACGGTGCGCGCGAACGGCGCGACATCCGGGAGCTGGCGCGCGCCACCGGCATCAAGACGAGCACGCACGCCACCTTCCAGAAGCAGGGATTCTCGGGCTTCGACCCGCAACGCGGCTTCAACGACGAGCACCGTTACCAGAACCTCAAGGAGGTGAAGAAGGCCATCGAGTTCGCGGCGGAAGCGACGACCGGCGGTGCCGTCGTGTTCCACACCGGCGAGTTCCAGCGTCCCATCAGCGAGTTCTGGGGGAAGGGCGCGGACGCGTCGAGCAAGGAGGTGGAGTTCCAGGCTTTCGAGGAGGAGGACATGCGTGCGACGCACTACATGGTCGACGACCGCACCGGCGACTTCGTCAGCGCGATCCGGAAGGACAAGCGTCTCTACCGGCCGAAGTACTACACTGCCGAAACGTACAAGCTCAGCAAGGACAAGGTCGGCCGGTACGACGAGAGGAAAGGCGCCCCGCTCGAGCCAGACGACTGGATCGACATGGACGGCAACTACGTCGATCCGAAGGATCCGAACCGGCTGTTCGAGCGCGTCCCGGTCTGGAACGAGGAATACACGAACTTCGAGGTGGAGGAGTACGACTGGAACAAGGTCCAGAGCGAGGCGCAGCGCTACAACAAGAAGTACGGCACCAACCTCCGGCCGGAGCAGCTCTACGTCCAGATCGAGTACGAGAACCAGATCCTCCAGCAGAAAGGCCATTCGCTGTTCTACGCGCACCGGTACAACGACCTGAGCTTCCAGGCTAAGAAGATCCGTGAGTCTCTCGACTTTTATCGCGAGCTGGACAAGAACCTGCCCGAGGACGAGAAGTGGAAGATCATGACCGAACACGGGCTCTACTACGGCCGCGCGGCGCACTTCACCGGGAGCGAACCGGAGAGCATCCCGGACTTCCTCCAGCGCGAGCTCAAGGACGTGCAGGACAACTTGCGCCACACGCACGAAGCCAGCGCGGCGGCGGACGCGCAGGCCATCGAGCGGCAGAAGGTGCTGGACCACATGAAGCCCGTGCACGAGTACGGCGTGAAGCAATCGGCTGAGGGGATGGCCCGT
>CAZSAS010000051.1:0-3390 GCA_964604855.1 uncultured Methanosarcinales archaeon | reverse complement strand
TGCTGGGATGTACGCGTACGAGCAGACCATGAAGAACAAGGACACGCTCGACGACCCCATCTACATCGCGCCCGAGAACTGGCAGACCCAGATGTACGGCGGCCACCCCGACGAGCTCATCGACCTCGTGAAGAAGAGCCGGGCAGAGATGGCGGAGAAGCTCGTCCGGATGCGCGGCAAGTCGGAACAGGAGGCGAAGAAGCTCGCCGCGCAGCACATCAAGAGCACAATCGACATCGGCCACCTCAACCTCTGGCGGCAGCACTTCGTGGCGAAGCCCGGCGAGAGCGAGGAATCCCGGAGCAAGCGCTTCAATCAGTGGGCGCTGGACAAGACGAAGCAGATGATCAAGGAAGGCGTCGTCGGCCATATCCACATCAGCGACAACCTCGGCTGGGACGACGAGCACGTCCAGCCCGGCGAGGGCAACGCGCCGATCAGGGAGTTCGTCAAGGAGCTCGAGAAGGCCGGCTTCAAGGACTTCATCATCGAGCCGGGCAGCTTCAATCCGACGAGGATCCTTCCCGATACCTGGCGATACTTCGGCAGTCCCATCTACGCGGCCGGCACGCCCTTCGCCGCGCCCGCAGGGCAGTGGCGCGAGGCGCACTTCGGCTACACCGGTCCCAGCCTCTACGTCGTCGGCGCGTACAGCCCGAGCAACGAATGGAAGCTCTGGAGCGAAGTGCCGATGGAGTGATTGCGCGCTTCTTCACTCTCATGAAAGGTGTCTACTGGGGACGTTTCAACCCTCCGCATCTGGGTCATCTCTCGCTTATCAAGAAACTTGCCAAGGAAGTCGATGCCCTGGTCGTCGCGATAGGGAGTGCGGAGAGCAAGGGGACGAGACGCAACCCCTTCAGTGGAGAAGAGCGCAAAGCAATGCTCAAGGAGTACATTGAGAAGGAAAACCTCGCTTCCAAGGTCAAGATAGTCCTTGTTCCTGATGGCGAATCATACGCTTCATCGGTCAGAAACCTTTTCTCCCGTTGCAATACTTTCGATGTTCTGTACACCGACAAGAAGACGGTTATGAATCTCGTAAAGAACAAAGTCAAGGTCAGAACGGTCTCGAGAACCGGAGGGCTTTCCTCGACGAAAGTCAGGAATGCGATAGCGAACGGCGAATCCTGGGAGCATTTGACTGCGCATCCTGTCGTTCAGAAGATACGTGATTTTGACGGTGAAGAAAGAATCAAGGGAATTTATGCGAGAGACTGATCACTTCTCCTTCTCGACGATCGTGCGCATCGTCTGGACGTAGTCCTCGGCCAGTGCGAGGTAGTGGTCGTACTGCTCGCCGCTCAGCTCCTTCAGCTCGCGGTGGATGATGTTCTTGCTCAGGTGGACGAACTCGCGCAGGATGCCCGGGTACTTCTTGTGCAGCAGGCCCGCCTTGACGAGCTTCTCCTCGATAAGCTCGGGGACGTGGTCGGGGCTCGCCGGCACTTCCCCGAGCCGCATGAGCGCCGCGTGCGAGGAGTCGATCACCGCCCAGTACAGGTCGACGGCCGCCTGGAGGAGATGCCACCGCGCGTTCTGCAGCGTCGTGGGCGCGCGGCTGTAATAGGTCCACATGCTCTCCGCGCTGGGCCGGATGCGACCGGTGTAGAGGAGGCGCTGGAGCGGCACGAAGAAGCCGGTGTCGTACAGGGGCACGCCGTCGCGGAGCATGTTCACGCCGACCGGGTCGCCCGCCCGGACGTATTCCCAGAAGCTCGTGTAGCGCAGGGTGGTGATGTGGAGCTTGGGCGAGACCTCGCTCACGATCTTCTTCACGATTACCCGGTAGCCCTGGACGAGCTCCCGCGTCACGACGATGTCGAGGTCGTCGATGAGGATGAGGATGTCGATGTCCTTGCTCTGCTGCCGGCGGCGCGCGGCGCTGCCGAAGAGGACGATGCCCCTGATGAAGCCCTTCACCTCCTTCAGGAGGTGCTTCGAGAAATCATAGGCCAGGTCTTTCGCTTCCTGGCTGTACTTGTCCTTGTTCTCCTGGCGCTGCTTCGGCACCTCAAACTCCACGGCCCCACCTCTCTTGTCGTGCATGCGGAGAACGAGCTTTATAAACGTTTCGCCGGTCAGAACAATATTCCGGGGCTATTTGACCGTCGTGTAGATGACTCCGGTGAGCCAGTGCGGATTGCCTGCCGGCGTGCGTCGGAACTCGACGCGGACCACGAACTGCTGCTTCTCTCCCGCCTTCATATAGTCGTTCAGTTCGCCGATGGTGTCCTCCTGGAGATGCGCCTCGATGGTGTTGCCGGGGGGGATGTCGCAGGCCGTCTGGTAGCATCGGCCGGCGATTATCGGTCCCGCGATCTCCTGGAGCTTGCCCACCTCGCCGTCATCCGTCACGAGACGGAGCTGGAGGATCTCGATCTCCTTCCCGAAGCCGTTCCGCACGAAGAGCCTGATCTCGGGGCTCGGCACCGTCACTGCCTCGAAATCCTCGCACTCGAGCTGGCTGCCAAAGTCGCACTTGTCGGGAATCCACTTGCTCGGGTTGATGACGCCGAAGTACGCGAGCGCACCGATCGCGACGAGGATGACGAGGAAGGCCCAGCCGTAGGTGACGAGATACTCGAGCGAGGCTTGGCCGCGCCGCCTCATCGGGATTCCACCTTCACGCCCACCGGCGCAGAGGTCAGGAAGACCTGGTCGCCGGTCCGCAGCCCCAGGGTCATGCTCACCTTCCGGAGCTCTCCCGCATGGCCCGCGAAGGGGTTGTCCCCGTCGAAGCGGCACGTGACGTCGAGGAACTGCCCGTCGAGCCAAGGCTCGCCGACCGCCGGGCGGCCGTCCGCGTCGACGTTCCTCGTGGTCGTCACGCCATCTCCCTCAGCGCTGCACCACGCTTCGGAGAACACGACATTCCCCCTGTTGTTCTGCAGCTTGAGCGTGACGGTCCCGTCGTTCCAGGCATCCGCCGTGAGGCAGTGCACGCCGCTCGCGTCTGGGAAGCTGCAGGTCTCGGGAACGAGCGCTTCGGGGTTGATGACCCCGAAATAGCCCATGACGAGGAGCACCATGGCGACGAGAAGGATGCCCCAGCCGTAGGTCGTGAGGAATTCGAGGGCGGTCTGGCCGCGTTTCTGGGTCATCATCCACCTCTGCAAGATACGGAAAACGCCTTATTGCGCCGGTGCGAATATCTCGCCGGCGAAGGTCCTGTCAAACTTGCCGCTCGTCAGCTTGTACTTGCCGTTGACGAAGAGCTTGGTCTTCGTGCCTTTGGCGAACGAGCCTTGTACGTTGCTGCAGGTGATGGTGAACGACTGGCCGGCGCCGATGGTCTCAGGGAGGACATTGTCGCCGATGTCGATCACCGTGCATGCGGTCACCGTCGTCGAGTCAGGGCTGGTCAGGTTGAAGGTCCGGAGCTCGATC
>CAZSAS010000050.1:0-6454 GCA_964604855.1 uncultured Methanosarcinales archaeon | reverse complement strand
ACCAGAGTACGATGGTATTTTTTGGACACCAGAAATGATTATCATGGCAAAAGACCACCTCAAACGGATCAACGCGCCCAAGACATGGCCGATCACCCGGAAAGAGACCACGTTCACCCTCCGCCCGAACCCCGGCGGCCACGCGATGGTGCAGAGCATGCCGCTCAGCATCCTCTTCAGGGACACGCTCGGCATCGCACGTACCATGCGCAGCATGAAGACCCTGCTCAACACGCAGGAAGTCCTCGTGAACGGGAAGCGACGCGTCCGCCCGGATGACACGGCAGGCCTCATGGACGTGGTGAGCTTCCCCGCGATCAAGACGAGCTATCGCATCCTCCTCGACCGGCGCAACACGCTCAAAGCGGTCCCCATTGCGGGCGACGAGGCCGGGCTCATCCCGAGCAAGGTGACGAGCAAGACGCCGGTGAGAGGCGGCAAGCTCCAGGTCGGCTGCCACAACGGACGCACCCTCCTCATGCAGAAAGACGCGCCCGCCATGGGCAGCACCCTCATGCTCACGCCGGACAACAAGATCAAGGAAACGTTCCCCCTCGAGAAGGGAGCGAGCGTCCTCGTCACCGGCGGCAAGCACGTCGGCCAGCACGGCACGCTCCAGGCCCTGGAGAACGGCACGGCCACGGTCACGACCGCGGGCGGCGAGATCACGACAGGAAAAGCGTTCGTCTTCGCCATCGGGAAAGCGAAGCCCGTCATCAAGGTCGACTAGCCATGGAACAGCAGCTGATGCACATGAACACGATGAAAAGCATCCGGATCGAGAAGCTCACCCTGAACATCGGGGCCGGCAAGGACCAAGGCTTGCTCGAGAAGGCCGAGAAGCTCATCGAACAGCTCGCCGGCGTGAAGCCCGTCCGGACCAAGACGCAGAAGCGCATCCCAGGCTGGGGGCTCAGGCCCGGCCTGCCCATCGGCGTCAAGCTCACAATCCGTGGCGAGGCGGCGGCGACGCTCATCCCCCGCCTGCTCGCGGCCAAGGCGAACACGCTCAAGAAGAGCAATCTCGACGAGGCGGGGAACATCAGTTTCGGTGTTCCCGAATACATCGACATCGACGGCGCGAAATACGACCCGGCCATCGGGATGATCGGGCTGCAGGCCTGCATCACGCTCGAGCGGCCAGGCTACCGCACGAAACGCCGCCGAATCAGGCCGGCGAAGCCGGGGAAGAGCCACAAGATCACCCCGGCGGAAGCCATGGCGTTCATGACCGAGAGATTCAAGACGCAGTTCGAGGACGAGTAAGATGACAACCTCACATCACAGCAAGGTGCTCAAGCAGATCGGGAAGAAGCCCGGCAAACGCGCCAAGTACGGCAAGCACAACGAGCCGAAGAAGCGCGCGTTCGGGGTCAACACCAAGCGCTGCAAGAACTGCGGCAACCCGCACGGCCACATCGGCAAGTACGGGCTGAACCTGTGCCGACGCTGCTTCCGCGACTTCGCGAAGGAGCTCGGCTTCAAGCAATACAGCTAGACAAAAGGAACAGAGGAGAAGAAACGATGAGCCTGAACGACCCGCTCGCCAACGTGCTCAGCGCGATCCAGAATGCGGAACAGCGCGGCAAGCCCGGCGTCACGACCACAAGCAACTCGGCCCTCATCCGCAAGGTGCTCGACATCATGATCGGCAAGGGCTACCTCGAGGGCTATGACATCATCCCGGACAGCAAGGGGGACTCGCTCAATATCAAGCTCGGCGGCAAGATCAACAAGACAGGGGTCATCAAGCCGCGCTATCAGATCACCAAGGGGAGCTTCGAGCGTTTCGAGAAGCGCTACCTGCCGGCGCGCGGCTTCGGCATCATCATCGTCAGCACGAGCCACGGCCTCATCACCCATGAAGACGCGAAGGAGAAGGGCGTCGGCGGCACGCTCATCAGCTACTGCTACTAGCCCGCTACCAAAAAAGGACACGTATTCGCAAGAGGGAACACGATGAAGATGGACAAGATCGAGGAACGGGTCGAACTCGGCGAGGGAGCGAGCGCCAGCTATGACCAGAAGACGCGCGTCCTCGTCGTCAAGGGGGAGAAGGGGGAGCTCAAGCGCGTCCTCTACCACCCTGCCATCCGCATCACGATCGAGAACGGCAGCATCCTGTTCGCCGCCGCAGACGTCACGCTTCGCGAGAAGAAGCGCCTGTACACGTTCGTCGCGCATGCCAAGAACATGGTGAAAGGCGTCACGGAAGGCTTCACCTACACGCTCAAGATATGCAGCGGCCACTTCCCCATGAGCGTCGCGGTCAAGGACCGCACCTTCGAGGTCAAGAACTTCATCGGCGAGAAGGTGCCGCGCGTGCTCGCCATCAAGGACGGCGCTGACGTGGCGATCGACGGGGATGTGGTGACGGTCACCGGCTTCGACAAGGAGATCGTCGGCCAGGTCGCGGCCGACATCGAGCAGCTCACACGCCGCACCGGCTTCGACTCCCGGATATTCCAGGACGGCATCTTCATCACCGAGAAAGACGGCAAGAAGGTCTGAACACGATGACTGACAAGCGAAAACCGGGCTTCACGCGTCAGGACGCGCACAAGAAGGCCAAGCTGGCCGGCAGCTGGCGCAAGCCACGCGGCCTGCAGAGCAAGGTGCGGCTGAAGCGCCGCGGCTACGTCCGCCAGATCAGCACCGGTTACGGCAGCGCGAAGAGCACGCGCGGCACGGTCAAGGGACTCGTTCCGGCCACCATCTCGGTTGTCGCGGACCTGGAAGGCCTCGACGCCAAGAAGCATGGTGCGATTATCGCCTCGGGCCTCGGCAGCAGGAAGCGCGAGCGGCTCATCACCCTCGCCAAGGAGAAAGGCATCACCGTCCTCAACCTCGACGCCGAGAAGAAGCTGGCGTCCATCAGGGAGCGGCTCGCGAACAGGCAGAAAGACAAGGCCGAGCGCGTAGCCGCGAAGGAGAAAAAGAAGAAGACGCTTGAGGAGAAGGCGAAGAAGGAAGCGCAGAAAGAGAAGGAAGCCGCCAAGAAAGACGCGGAGGCGGACGCGCTTTCCGACGAGGACAGGAAGAAGCAGGAAGAGGCAGAGAAGCAGAAAGTCCTCACCAAGAAGCAATGATCACGTGATATCATGAAGCTCGCGACCCAGAAACGATTGGCGGCAACCATCCTCAAGTGCGGTCTTGACCGCGTCAGGTTCCGACCGGAGCACCTCCACGACATCAAGGAGGCAATCACCAAGTCAGACCTGCGCCTGCTCATCACCGACGGCATCATCTACAAGGAGCCGGTCAAGGGGGTCAGCAGGGTCAGGGCGCGGAAGATCGGCGTGCAGAAGCGGAAAGGCCTGCGCCGCGGCCACGGCTCCCGGAAAGGCACGCCGAACGCGAGCACACCCGACAAGCAGAAATGGATGAACAAAGTGCGCAGCCAGCGGACCTTCCTGAAGGAGCTCAAGGACAAGGAGCACGTCAGCGGCGCGACCTATCGCAACCTCTACCGGAAGAGCAAGGGCGGCTTCTTCAGGAGCAAGCGCCACATCAAGCTCTACCTGGACGACCAGCGCCTCTGGCAGAAGAAAGGGGTGACGGTCGACAAGCCGACACCCGAGAAGAAGACCGAGTGATTGCAATGTCCCACGCGAAACACGTCATGCCGTTCCGCCGCAAGCGCCAAGGCAGGACGAACTACAAGAAGCGCCTCAGCCTCCTCAAGAGCGGCAAGCCTCGCATTGTCGTCCGGAAGAGCAACACGGCCATCACCCTCCAACTCATCAGCTACGAACCGGATGGGGACAGGACGCTCCTGACATTCAACAGCAAAACCCTCAAGAAGCAGGGCTGGACCGGCAGCGCGAAGAGCCTGCCGGCAGCGTATTGCAGCGGCTACCTCTTCGCGAAGAAAGCTGCGGCGCAAGGGGTCAAGGAAGCAATCGTTGACCTCGGCCTGCAGCAGCACCGCGGCGGCACGCGGATATACGCGGCGGTGAAGGGCGTCGTGGACGGCGGGCTCGCCGTTCCGGTCAGCGACAGCATCTTCCCCAGCGCGGAACGCCTCGCCGGCACCCACCTCAAGGCAGGAGTGGCGGACGCGGCGAAGCGGCTCGGCGTCCCGCTCCCAGAAGTGGCCCCGAAGGCGGCGAAGCCACAGAAAGAAAAGCCGGCAGCGGCTAACGAAGCGTGAGTACCATGGGATTTTCAATGAGCACGAGAGAGCAGGTGGCCAGCCTCGACGTCGAGGGCTGGAAGCCGAAGACCGAGCTTGGCCGCAAGGTCAAGGCGAGAGAGATACTCGACATCGACGACATCCTCGACAGCGGTCGCGCCATCCTCGAGCCGGAGATCGTCGATATGCTGCTCCCCGCGCTCTCGAGCGACCTCCTCCTCATCGGGCAGGCCAAGGGCAAGTTCGGCGGCGGCCAGCGCCGCATCTTCAGGCAGACGCAGAAGAAGACGATGGAAGGCAACAAGCCGAAATTCACCGCCATGGCCGTCGTGGGCGACCGGAACGGTCACGTCGGCGTCGGCCTCGGCAGCGCGAAGGAGACCATGCCTGCGCGCGCGAAGGCCATGCGCAAGGCGAAGATCGGCCTGTTCAAGATCCGACGCGGCACCGGCTCCTGGGAGGACGCGAGCAGCGAGCCCCACAGCATCCCGTTCGCGGTCGAAGGGAAGGTGGGCAGCGTCGTCCTCAAGCTCATGCCCGCGCCGAAGGGAAAGGGGCTCGTCGTCGAGAAGGAAGTCGCGAAGGTCCTCGAGCTGGCAGGCATCAAGAACGCCTGGAGCAAGAGCTTCGGACAGACGAAGAACAAGGTCAATTTCATCAAGGCGCTGGAGCGCGCGCTCAGGAAGCTGAGCACGACGCGCGTCCAGCAGGCGCAATCGGAGCGTCTCTCGGTCCTCGACGGGGGGGCGAAGCCCGGGGAGCCCGGTGCGCCCGAACCCATCGTCGAGAGCGCGGAAGAGGAGCGCAGGCCGCGCCGCGGCCGCGGAAGGCCGGGGCAACGGGGCCAGCCCCGACGGAAGTGATGCTGCATGGTAGAAGAGAAGACGACGGAGAGGACGGAGAGCGCCGTGAAGGCTGAGAAGCCCGCTGTCAAGCCGGCGGCGCCCGCACAGGCGCAGGGCGGCAAGGGGGAGATGGGCGCTCTCGTCGGCGTCGTGCTCGTCCGCGGCCTCGTCGGCATCAGGGTGGACATCAAGAAGGCGCTCGCGACGCTCAAGCTCGGCAGGAAGCACGCCTGCACGCTCCACACGGACAGCGTCGCGCTCCGCGGCCAGCTCCGGAAGGCGAAGGATTACGTCGCCTACGGCACGATCACGGCCGCCACCAGGAAGACGCTCGAGGAGAAGCGCGGCGCCGGCCCCGTCTGGCACCTCCACCCGCCGCGCGGCGGCTGGGAGCGCAAAGGGACGAAGAAGAGCTTCCAGGAAGGGGGAGCGCTGGGCAATCGCGGCGAGCGGATGAACGAGCTCATCGCACGCATGCTCTAAGGTGACTCACGATGTTCAAGCGACGCAAGAAGAACACAAGGCAGCGCGCAGGCACGACCCACGGCTGGGGCTCGATGAAGAAGCACCGGGGCGCGGGTCATCGCGGCGGCCGCGGCAACGCCGGCAGCGGGAAGAGGGGCGACGCGAAGAAGCCTTCGTTCTGGAAGGACGCGAGCCGGTACGGCAAGCATGGCTTCACGAGCAAGGCCGCCATGAAAGGCGCATCGGTGAACGTCGGCCACCTCTCCTCCGCTGCTGAACGCATGGCCGTTGACGGCCTGGCCGAGCGGAACGGCGACGCGTTCGTCATAGACCTCTCCTCCTTGGGGATTGAGAAGCTCCTCGGCACCGGCACGGTGGAGAAGAAGCTCCGGCTCACGGTCGAGACGGCCTCGCAGCGCGCGGTCGAGAAGGTCGAACGGGCGGGCGGCAGCGTGACGCTCACCGGCGCCGGGCATGACGCGCCGGCCGACGAGACGGAACAGCAGGCTTCCGAAGAGATTTCTGAATAGGCTTGCGACGGCGAGCAGGGTTCTTTAGAGGGGGCCCGACAGCCCTTGATTTCCTTGATTTAGGTCTTGTTCCCGAGGCTCTGGAAAGGGCGGTCTCGGGCTGCCGCTCCTTCCGATGGCTCTTCTCCTCGGTCCAGTGCACTGGCCGGTTGAAGGTGTGGATGTGCGTCTCCTTGATGAGCCCCGCCGTGGTCCAGGTGTAGACGATGGGCTTGCCCATCGGGAGCTCGAGGTGCGGAATCTGGTCGTCGTCGATCCTGTCGAGGTGCTTGATGATGGCGCGCAGGCTGTTGCCATGGGCGGCGACGATCACGTTCCTCCCCTTCCTGAGATGGGGCATGATCGCGCGCTTGAAGTAGGGCACCGCGCGGTTGTAAGCGTCCTTCAGGCTCTCGCCGCCGGGCGGCGCCAGGCCGTAGCTGCGACGCCAGAGGAAGACCTGCTCCTTCCCCCATTTCTTCCTCGCCTCGTCCTTGTCG
>CAZSAS010000049.1:0-6457 GCA_964604855.1 uncultured Methanosarcinales archaeon | reverse complement strand
CCCCTTGGGCAAGACAATCCCCATGGCATCCGGTCGTGCGTCCATCACCGCTTCCAGAACGGCAATAGGCTTATGGACCGAGCGCGCCGACATCTCCGGATATCGGGCTCGTTCGTCCGGCTTGAAGTCCGTGAATGGGGGCTTGCACAGTACCAGGTTGGCGCTTTCCAGCCCGGCGGCGAGCGATCCGGGTTTGAACAAATCGACATTGCTGATTGCCCATCCGTTGGCGTTCGGATAGTCGGCCAAGATTAGGGAAAGCGCAGCCGCCTCTCGGGCATCCTGCGCGTCAATGCGCTGATGCACGCCTACAACCCCGGGCGCGAGGTCTACCAACTCGACACGTAATGGGGGATGATCAGCGGGGGGCCCGATGGCGAGGCCGCTGACTACGTGGACCGCAACGGCAACATCTTCGGCGTCCTGCATCGGGCCGTGCGGCTGATCTACTACGCCCGCGAGGGGATGCTGCGCGGCGCCAGCTCCTGGCAGATGCTCAACCGCGTCGGCGCCCAGGGCTTCGGCATCCTCTTCCAGCAAGAACCCGATAAGCGCGCGATGCTCTACTGGCTCTACTACTACTTCAACCGCCACGTCGGCGCGCAGGCCCTTGACCCGCAGGGCACCGCGCCGTACTACACCCCGGCCGAGGGCGATGACCGCACCTTCGTTCTGTCGGAGCAGCAGCCCGGGCGCATCTATTCGGTCTTCTGAGAGCCGCCACTGGTCACGCGGCCGTCGCGCTTATAAATTGCCGTTGCCGGAGACGTTCCGTGATCGAGCAGTCCTTCATCCTCCTCGACCGGATAACTTCCGGTGGCGAGCGGAAGATCTGGGAGCAGGGCATCCGCGACTGGAAAGCCTTCAGGGACGCCCGGAAGATCGCCGGTATCGGTCAGGCGCGCAAGACCTTCTGCGACCGGAAGCTGGAGGAATACGGGCGTGCGTTGGAGAAGGAGGACTATCCCCTGCTCGCGCAATCCCTCCCCAGGAACCAGCACTGGCGCCTCTATCCGTACCTGAAAGAGAAGGCGCTCTACGTCGACATCGAGACGGCCCAGAGGTACGGCGACATCACCGTCCTCGGGGCCTACGATGGCGAGAAGTACTACTCGTTCGTCAAGGGCTGCAACATGGAGAAGGACATCGTCAAGGAACTCTTCTCCCGATACAGATTGTTCATCACTTTTAATGGTAGTAGTTTTGATATTCCTATCATCGAGAGATATTTTGGAGGGGTTCTTCCTCCTGATGCGGTCCACGTCGACCTCCGCCACGTCTGCGCCAAGCTCGGGCTGCGCGGCGGCCTCAAGACGATCGAGCGCGTCCTCGGCATCAGCAGAGATGAGGACATCAAGGGGATGTGCGGCGAAGAAGCGGCCCTGCTCTGGCACGAGTACCTGCTCACAGGCGACGAGGAGATGGTCGAGCTCCTCCTCGTGTACAACGAGGCGGACTGCAGGAACCTCGAGCCGCTCGCCGCGTACGCGGTCGGCGCGCTCTGGAAACGGATCACGGCCGGGTGATGGCTCCTGTCAGGAGGTCGATCCCGACCCGGCCAGCTCCTCGATCTCACCCACAGGACCCACCATGCCCGAGGGTCGCCGCGCCGTTTTAAATAATTATGGGCATGGAGGCGCAACCCTTTTAAATCGGGCCTGCGTGACGACACGCATGACTTGGTGGCTCATCCTCATCCTGGTCGTCGTCGTCGTCCTCTTCGTCCTCGGCGGCCTGCTCTGGTGGGGCCTGAAGAAAGGGCTGGCGCTCGCGCTGAACAGCGTCATCGGCTTCTTCGCGCTCTACGCGGTCCAGGCCTGGTGGCTCCACGACCTGGCGATCAACCTCTGGAGCGTTCTCTTCACCGCCATCCTCGGCATCTTCGGCTTCCTCCTCGTCGTCATCCTGCATCTCTTCGGCATCTGGTTCTAGGCAGGAGGGCTTAGTAAGCTTTATAAAGAGCCTGCGGTTCTCGCGAGACACCATGGTCACTCGCATTGGCGGCCAGCGCCGCAAGACGCGTTCCCTCATGAGCAAGCAGCGCAAGACGCGCGGCAAGATCAGCCTGCGCAAGTACCTCCAGGTCCTCGAGCCAGGCACGAAGGTCGCGCTTAAGGCAGAGCCGAGCGTCCAGTCGGGCATGTATTTCCGGCGCTTCCACGGCAAGGTGGGCGTCGTCTCGAAGAAGCTCGGCACCTGCTACGAGGTCCTCATCAAGGACGGCGACAAGCAGAAGGCGCTCATCGTCCATCCGGTGCACTTGCAGCAGGTGACGCGATGAAGCCCGAGATCATTGAGCGGCGGCCGATGAACGTCGTCGAGGTCAAGGAAGCGTTGAAGAGGATCAAGAAGCGGGACGAGGAGCTCAACTTCCGCGCGTCCCGCACCGAAGAATATGTCAATGCGGTCGCCAAGCTCAAGCCGAAGGAGGCGAAGGAGCTCGTGGAGAAGCTCGAGAAACTGGACATCCCGCGACTCAAGCCGGAGTACATCCACAAGATCGTGGACACGCTCCCGCAGAACGAGAAGCACCTCAAGGTGATTCTCCAGGGCTACGCGCTCAGCGTGAGCGGCGAGAACCAGAAGAAGATCTTCGCCGTGCTGAAGGAATACGTCTAATCCTGCACGTCTCCGGTCCGACGAAACCCTTAAATATCTGTGCGCCTCTTTCCCCTTGTAGGGATGGAGAACGGGGTGTCGTCATGGAGCTTGAGAAGAAGAGAGAGACGCATGCGATTGTGCTCGACTTCTTGCAGAACGGCTACCCCTTCGACAAGCGGCCCAGCCATCTCAAGACCCCGATAGCGCAAGCCTTGGGCGTCACCAAGTTCGCCCTGCTCGAGCTCGTCCCGAAGAAGGACGTCCATCTCCAGCCCTTCCAGCGCGTCTACGTCGGCGACGACGAGCGCATGGAAGTGCATCACGTGAATGGCCGGATAGGCATCGGGAAGCTCACCCAGACCGCGAGGAGCGAGCTGCCGCACGCGATTAAGGCGCTGGTCGAGGAGCGTGAGCCGGAGTTCGTCGATTTCTTCAACAAGGCGCAGCCTCTCTCGACGAGGATGCACGCCCTCGAGCTGCTCCCCGGTGTGGGGAAGAAGCAGATGTGGGAGATCATCGAGGCGCGCAAGGACCAGGAGTTCAAGGATTTCGCCGACCTCAAGAAGCGCGTCAAGCTCCTGAGCGATCCGAAGAAGCTCGTCATCAACCGCATCGTGCGCGAGGTGGAGGGCAAGGAGAAGCACCACCTCTTCGTGCGCTAGGTCTTTTTGGGCCATTTTATATACTTCATCGTCTTCCCCCTCCGCACAGCGACGCCGTGCGCAGTGATTCTTCCCGCGTGCATGCGGGAGTGTTCGCAATCAAGTCGGAATCGTACATTGGTTTTGTGGAGCGGTGGAGATGGCGACGCCTGATATCGAGTGGTACGAGTTCGAGTACGACCTCGCGTGCGGTGCGCATGTGAAGGTGCTGCGCGAGATCGTCCACTTGCAAGAAGCGGAAACATAGAAAAAAGAACGTGTGAAAAGGGTTTGGCCTAGTGCAGGTTCTTCCGCGCGCTGAGGCTGGGCCGGTTTTTCTCGCTGCCCTGTCCCTTCTTGCGGAGCCCGCGCGACTTCCTGCCGGCGCTGGTCAATCCGCGTCCGGCCCTGTTCTTCTGCTTCGCGACGCCGCGCAGGTTCTTGTCGGCCTTCACCACAGGGTGCTCGCGATCGATGAGGATGATCTCGTACCAGAGGTGCTTCCCGTCCTCGAAGGCCTTGTAGCTGTTCAGCACCTCGCAGTTCTTGTACTTCGCGTTCGCGCGCTCCTCAGCGACCTGCTGGTAGCCTTTCTTGACGACCTTGCTCTGGTGGGCGTGCGCGCTGCGCCTGCCGCCCTTGATGTCCGGGCGCATCCTGCCGCCCCTGTTGACGCGCTGCCGGACGACGATGACGCCTTGCTTGGGCTTGTAGCCCAGGCTGCGCGCCCGCGCGATGTTGGTCGGCCGTTCCAGCCTGAGGGTGACGGGCTCGTGCCGGGCCTTGAGCAGGCGCTCCCGCTGGTGCTCGTTCTCGCTCGGCTTCTGCCACAGCTTCCTGACGTACTTGAGATATCCCATGTCTTTCGCCTCCGTTCTTGTTTCCTGCCGCCGATTCAGGGAAGCGATTCCCCACATCTCGGCCGTGCGCTGGGAGAACCGGGAACCCTTTATAAGTGTTGCTGGCCACTGCCGCGGGCACTTCTTCGCAGAGCGAGCATGGACCGAGCCCTCGCGTAGCCTTATGACGCTCCGCGTCATGCTCGGGCTCGGCAAAGAGCCCAAGGCGGCAGTGGTGCTGTTGTGGAGCGGGTGCGGCAGTCATAATAATGACCATATAGAAAATAATAACTTTTAAGCAAAGACTACTTTTATATAGTTGGAAAAGAACTCCTCACGCAGGGGGTGGCAGTGATGATAGAGCTTGGAGGCAACATCACCCTCGACGGCTTCACCGGCAGGGATTACGCCGAGTTGATCGTCGTGAAGAAGATCGTGGGGCGCTACGCTCGCCAGCTTAGCGATGCGCATAGCGGCTTCGAGAGTCTCACCATCGCACTCGAGCAGGCGCAGCCCGGCAAGTTCGGACTCTCCGCATCCTGCGTCATCGACGGCAAGGAAGCCAAAGAGCTTGGCACGGCGCAGAACCTCTTCATCGCGCTCGATAGCGCGCTCAAAGGGCTCGTGAAGAAACTCTGAGATGACGCTCTGAGAATACGGAATGGTTTACTGCTTCTCCGGCTTTCCCTTCTTCTCCCCGTCCTGCACCTGCGTGTTGGTGGGTGCAGCGGGTTTGCTGTGAACGGGGGGTGCGGGCGCTGCTTCCTGCTCCGCAGGAATTTCCGGCTTCGCTTCCTCGGCGGCCTTCTTCGGCTTCGCAGGCTTCTCGGCCTTCTCGTCGTCCTTCTTGCTGCCGAGCGTGCTGGTGAGCTTGTCCTTGAGCGTCTCGGGGGCTTCCTCCTTGGCGATCGGCTTCACCGACTCCTTGAAGGCCTTGCCGGCGAGCTCCGCCCGGACGACGCCTTCCGCGTCCTTCACGGCCGTGACCGTGACGCGCGGCGGCGGGTTCCTGATGCCTCGGCCCCAGAGGAACTCGTTCAGGTGCTGGCCGAGCTTGACATCCTCAGACTTCATGTGCCTGACGAGGAAGGCGTGCACCGCCTTGACGGCGCGGTTCGTCTTCCTGATTCGGGGCGCGTTCCGGAATGCGGCACGCAACGGGATCGTATAGGTCCGTTCGAGCGCCGCGGTCTCCGTCTTCTTCTCAGCCATGTGCGTCACCAGTGAGCATGCTTGAATGATTCGCTGACCTGTTCCGTCTACACGTCTTTACACGTTCGTCTTGCCGCGGCGCCAGCTGCGCTTCACGGTCGTGTGGCGGCCGGGATGGACGCGCCGGCCCGTCCCGTAGATCTTCGGCACGGTCCAGAACGGCGCCCAACGGGTCTGCCGGCCCTTCTTGGCCAGTCGCTTCTTCCGTGCAAGAGGAGTGTTCCGGGCCATGGGCATCACGCGCTTACCTTCTCTTGAGCATCCTTTCTCCCGTCGCCTTTCTCTCCGTGCGCCGGTGCGGGGGCTTTTGTAGCGGGTGATTGGGCGGGTGTGGCGGGCGCCGTTCTCTGTTCCGGAGAAGCGGGCTTTCCGCCCGACGCGTCCTTCTGCTTGGCCTGCTGCTGCGCCCTGACGACGCCCGCGACCGCGTGGATGAGCTTGCGACCGAGCGGCGTCACGACACGTCCCTTGTGCACGCCCTTCTCGGCCTGCTTGACGAGCTTGGCCGCCTCGAGCTGCTGGAGGATCTTCCGGAGATGGTTGCCGCCCGCGGGGTAGAACCTGTCCGGCGCCACGCCGCGGTTCTTCCGCCCACCGTACCGGACGCGGAGCTTTTCCGTCCCCACGGGTCCGCGGAAATAGACGGAACGGAGCACGGAAGCGGCACGGGTGTACCACCAATCGTCGCTCACCGGCTGGTGCTCGCGATGGTGCCCGGTCTTGGCGAAGCTCGCCCAGTCGAGGGGCACGACGACGTGTTGGCGCTTCAGCTCTGCGGCGAGGGCCGCGACGAGCTTGGCTTGATCGACATCGAACAGCATCGTAGTCTTCCTCTGAACCTGTCTCGCGCCTTGCGGCGCACACTGGCGTTACCGCCGTGAGAGTGTCCTGCCGGAACAAGGAACACTTTATAAGGTTTCCGTTGGAAAACGGCAACCCTGAACGGAGGATGCGTTACTCTTCTGCGCGCGTGAGCTGCCGGGTGCCTATTCACTTCTTCTCGGCGCCGTCCTTAGCGGCGCCTTCAACCGCCTTCGGCGCGACCTTGTCCATGATGACCTGGTCGATCTCCGCCTCTTCCATCGCCTTGCGCGCCTTGTCCACGTCGCCGCCCGCCTTCTCGAGGAGCTCCTTGGCCTGCTTCTCCATCTCGGCGTGCTTCTC
>CAZSAS010000048.1:0-6493 GCA_964604855.1 uncultured Methanosarcinales archaeon | reverse complement strand
ATCGCGGCATGGGCCCGACCTTCCTCGAGCGGCTCGCGGGGAACATCACCGGTGGCCTGGATGCGAACAACCAATCGGGGATCGAGACCTTGATAGACCCTGCGTATATCGGAGCGGTCCTCCTGCCGAGCCTGGCGAACTACAGCCATGTCGCGCACCAGCTCTTCGCACACGAGGTGTTCTTCTGCGGCAACCAGACGCTCGGCATCAAGAGCCCGGATGGCAGCTTCGCCTACCCGCACTATCGCCTCGACATCCCGCATATCGCACGGTACAACATGAACAACGTCACGTTCTGGAACCAGACCTGCTACTGAACCTGCTATTGGAATCCGCCCGCCACTCCGGGATACGCCGGAGCCAGAGCCCTTCCGCGGGCGGGCGTTCCACGGCTTGCCACAAGCCCTGCTCTCCCCTTCGCACCGAGCGCTCTCATCGCCGATTCCCCGGCAAAAACGACGGTTCATCGTCGAGAAAAACCCTCGCGGCTGCCGTCGATAAATGACAAACTTTAAATACTCTCTTCTGGAGATGCCCTCGTGGAGCCCGAGGGGCAAAAAGAGGTGTCATATGGGTGACAAGGTCATTAAGACCGGCGTCGATCAGCTGATAGCGTTTCTCGAAGGGAAGGACAAGGCGCCCCTGCTCGACACCGCCGCCGCGCTCGGGGTGAGCGTCGATACCTTGCAGAGCTGGGTCGACTTCCTCGTCGAAGAGGGCATCCTCGGCATCGAATACAAGTTCACCAAGCCGTACATCTACATCAACAAGTCGGACAAGGAGAAGGCGAAGCGCATCGGGGAGGAGGAGCTCTCCTGGGAGACCTATCACAAGGCCTTCCTGGAGAAGGCGCGGGAGAAACGCATCCCCGACCTGAAGGCCGCGTCGTTGTGGAAGAACCACGTCCTCACGACGCTCGAGGCGAAGAAAGTCTACTTCTTCGACGAGGCACGGAAGCGCCAGTTCGTGGACATCGAGCGGACATGGCAGGAGTACAAGACGGAAGTCCTCATGAAGATCTGAAGGGAAGATCCGAAGAGACAAGAGGGGTCAGGAGAGAAGCCAGGCGCCCGACACGGTCCAGGACGCAGGAGCGCGGAAAGAAGGACAGGGAACATGGAGTTGGAGAAATTCATCGCGGAGGACATCGTCACCTTCCTCGACAGGAAGCTGCACGAGCGTGCGAGCGAGCGGGACAAGCCCGCAACGGCTCCGCAAGCGGTCGTCGCCCCTGAAGAGGTCGGGCTGTACTCGCCCACGAAAGACTTCGAGCGGGAGATGGCCGAGGCCATCCAGGACGCGAACCGGGCGAAGGGGCTGAAGCTCCTCGACGAGCTGAAGCAGCAGCACGATAGCTTCCCTGCCGACGCACCGGAACGCCTGGAGCGGAAACGGCTCATGGAACAGCTCTACCGCCGCTTCCAGGAAGCCTTCGGCCACGAGACGGAAGAGAAGCCGCCGATACGGGCGACGATGAGGGAACCGCAGTCTTTCCAAAGCGAGCAGAAGCCCCCCGGTTCCATAGCTCCCTCCGGCCCCGCAACTCTCAGGCCCGAAGCGGCCGAGAGAGGTCCCGGACCGGTCTCGCCCGTGCCGTTCCCGGCGGGAACTCCTTCCCAAGTCTCTGCTGCGCCCGTCGCCGCCGGGGGACCCGACGGCGCGCAGGGAGCGGAACATGCGATGCCTGCGGAAGAGGTGGCCCTGTCCGCGATGCCCGGACTCCAGCCCGGACCGGGACGGCAAGAGGCTCCGGAGCCCGCCGCTCCGCACGGCTTGTCAGAAGCGGACGAGACCGCCATCCACGCCGATCTCGAGCAGATCGCGGCCCTGATCGAAGAAGAGTCCTATCCTGAGGCGATGCACCGGTACCACACGCTCAAAGACCGGCTCGCAGAAGAGGACATGACCTCCGACCAGCGCGAGTCGATCCTCTCCCGGATGAAAGGGCTGTACACGGAGATCGCGAAGCCCTTGGCGGCGAAGGTCGGGGGGAGCGAGGAAGAGACCCGGTTCCACGAGCACGCGCACGTCGCGGAGGCGCAGGCCGCCGCGGGCGACCTGCCGGAAGCGATGCGGGAATTCAACGCTGCGAAGGCGCTCTGCGACTCGCTGGCAGACCCTGAGAAGGGAAAGGAAACGCTCAAGGCATTGTATGACCGTATCAGGGCGGCCGAGCCGAAGGGGAGCAGCGTTCTCGATGAGGAGGAGAAGGTTCTGACAGGCTCTCCATGAGAAAGACACGGAACAGAACGGGAAAACAGGAGCATGCGCCGCTTCGAGCGGCCGAGAAGAGGAGAAAATGGGGCAAGGAACGATGACGCGACCCGGCCAGGCACCGGCGCAGCCCGCTTCCGATGAGATCCAGCTTCTGGAGAAATACGCCATCGAGATAAACAACATCCTCATCGAGATCCGCATCGAGACCGACCCGAAGGAGGCGGTCCCGTTCTATAACGTGAGCATCGCGAACATCTCGCCCACGACGAAGATAATCCTGGAGAAGATCCGCCAGGAGTTCGTGAGCAAGATGAACATGATCAACCTGGAGAAGTTCGAGAGCGCGGAAGAGGTCATCAGCATCCGCGAGCAGTTCAAGAAGGAGATCAACGACCTCATCGTCAAGTACTTCCCCCAGACGGACAAGGAGACCCTGAACATGCTCATCAACTACCTGCTCGAGGAGAACCTCGGGCTGGGGAAGATCGAGATCATGCTGCGGGACTCGGCGCTGGAAGAGATCGTGGTGAACAACCACGTCGACCCAGTCTGGGTCTACCACCGCAAGCACGGCTGGCTCAAGACGAACATCATCATCCCGAGCGAGGCGCGCATCCGCCACTTCTCGACCATGATCGGACGCGAGGTCGGCAAGGAGATCACCAACCTCAACCCCCTGATGGACGCCCACCTGAGCACCGGGGACCGCGTCAACGCGACGCTCGCGCCGATCAGCAACAAGGGCAACACCATCACCATCCGTAAGTTCGCAGACGATCCGTGGACGATCACCAAGTTCATCCGGGAAGGGACGCTCGACCTGAAGGTGGCATCCCTCATCTGGCTCGCCATCCAGAACGAGCTGAGCATCCTCATCGCGGGCGGCACGGGCTCGGGAAAGACTTCAATGCTCAATGTCGTCGCGAACTTCTTCCCGCCGAACCACCGCATCATCTCCATCGAGGATACGCGAGAGCTCACCCTGCCCGAGAACCTGCACTGGGTGCCGATGGAGACCCGGCTACCGAACCCTGAGGGCAAGGGCGGCGTCACCATGCTCGACCTCCTCGTGAACAGTCTGCGCATGCGCCCCGACAGGATCATCGTCGGCGAGATCAGGCGGAAGAAGGAGGCTGAGGTCATGCTCGAGGCCATGCATACCGGCCACTCAGTGTATGCGACGGTGCACGCGAACAATGCGGAAGAGACCGTGATGCGCCTCACGAACCCGCCGATCGACATCCCGAAACAGATGATCAGCGCAATCAGCCTCGTGCTCGTCCAGAACCGGAACAGGCGGACCGGGAAGCGCCGCACCCTCCAGGTCGCGGAGATCAACTCCGACGGCGACCCGCACGTCCTGCTCCGCTATAACGCGCAGAAGGACATCATCGAGAAGGTCGCGGACGGCAAGGTCATCGTCGACCGGCTCGAGCTCTACACCGGCATGAGCAAGGAAGAGATCGCATTCGACCTGAAGCAGAAGGAACGCATCCTCCAGTGGTTCGTGAAGAAAGGCATCGAGGACGTGAACTCGATAGGGCTGCACGTCGCGAAGTACTACACCGGCCGGCTCACGCTGGACTAGGGATGGTGAGCGGGGACGACGAGAAGAGAGGAACGGACCGGGCGCATCTCGGACAGAGCGGAAGACCATGGGCTTTTTCGACGGACTAGCGAGCAAGAACCCCGAGCTGAAACGCAAGCTCATCATGGCGAAGATAGATAAGGAGCCCATCGACTACGTCAAGACCGCCTTCATGAGCAGCCTCTACGTCGCAGTCACCATCGGCTTCGCCTATTTCCTGTTCGCGCAGGGCATCGGATGGAACCCTCTTGGCACCGTTCCCGTCCTGCTCATCGCGTGGTGGGCCGCATACAAGCTGCTGTCGCGCATCGTCGACGTGCGGATCCGCAAGATCGCACGAGACATCGACCGCGAGGTCCTGTTCGCGGGCCGATTCCTCCTCGTCAAGCTCCACGCCGGCCGGCCGCTCATCACCGCCCTGAACGAGGCATCACAGAGCTACGGCGTGGCGAACAAGTACTTCAAGGAGATTGTCCAGGAGATCGACATGGGCACCACTCTCGAGGAGGCGCTGGAACGCGCGTCGCGCTACAGCCCAAGCGAGAAGTTCCGCCGCATCCTCTTCCAGATCACGAACGCGCTCCGCATCGGCGTCGACGTGACGAACTACCTCGAAGCGATGCTGGACGAGATCGCGAACGACCAGCTCATAGAGATCCAGCGCTACGGGAAGAAGCTGAACAGCCTCACCATGTTCTTCATGCTTTTCAGCATCGTCATCCCCAGCCTCGGCATCACCCTCTTCATCACCATCGTCAGCATGGTGAGCGCGAATTTCGACCTGACATTCTTCCTCTTCCTCGCGGGGGCAATCGCCTTCTTCGAGTTCTTCTTCATCACCATCTTCAAGAGCATCAGACCGACGGTGAACATCTGATGGCGACCCTGTTCAGAGCAACCTGTCCAGCAGCCGCCCGGCGGAGGCGAGGCTGATGGAGGTCTTCTTCCTGAGCACCTTCGGCAAGGCCTTCATCCCGAAGAAAATCAGGCCTCACCTGAAGCGCTTCTTCGAGAAGACAGGAGAAGAGGAGGTTCCCTACCACCTCTTCGGTCTCGGCTTCTGGGTGGCCGCCGCATTGGCCTACCTGCTGTACATCACGCAGGTGTACACCTCGCTCCGAGGGGAGGACCCGCCCATCTTCTTCAGCGTCAGCTTTATCGTCTTCACGGCGCTCATGCTCCTCATCCTCTTCGGCATCGCCGGCATGGCCTATTTCTGGCTGACCATGAAGATCTACAACCGAACGAAAGACATGGAGATGAAGCTGCCCGACTACCTCACCCTGGTGAGCACCTCGCTCAAGGGCGGCTATTCCTTCGAGAAGGCGCTGTGGGGGGCGATCAAGCCGGAGTTCGGCATCCTCGCGAAGGAGATCGGCCTCGTCTCGAAACGGGTGATGACCGGGAACGACGTGTCGGAAGCGCTCCAGGAGTTCGCGGACAAGTACAACAGCCCGATCCTGCTCAGGAGCGTCAACCTCATCATCGGCGAGATCGAAAGCGGCGGCAAGATCGTCGACGTCATCGATCGGGTCATCACGAACCTGAAGAAGACGAAGGCCTTGAAGGAGGAGATGGCCGCGAGCACGCTCACCTACATGATCTTCATCTCCGCGCTCGTCATGTTCGTCATGCCGGCACTCTTCGCGCTCAGTTTCACCCTGTTCAACGTCATCACGGGCTTCCTCGGGAACATCACGAGCAACATGGCAGCGAGCCCTATCAGCGCCCTCAGGCTTGGCAAGCCGAGCGTGAACCCCGACGACTACAAGATCTTTACGATCCTGGCGATCACCATCATCAGCTCGACGAGCGCGATGATCGTGAGCATCATCGAGAAAGGCAACGTCGTCGCGGGCCTGAAGTACATCCCGCTCTTCCTCCTGACAAGCCTCAGCCTCTACTTCCTCTTCCTCAAGGCGGCCACGTCGATTTTCGGCAGCATCATCAGCTTCGGATAACGGCGTCGCTCCCCACCAAAACCTTTATAAACGATGTTGCTGGTGGGAATCGGAAGAAGGGTACGGGTGAGTCGATGAGAAAGAAACTCGATATGCGGCATCATAAGGCAATCTTGAGCGTCCTCCTGTTCGTCCTGCTGATCGTCGGGATCGTGTTTGGCGGATACCTCGCCAACGCCAGCCCGCAGGAAGGGGTGCTCCTGATCATGGTCTTCAGCCTCATCTTCATCACCTTCGTGGTGGCCGTCATCACCTTGAGCATGATCATCCGCACCCGGGACGAGCTGCACGCGATGCATGAGGAGAACCGGCAGCATTTCCACAACGTCCACGAGCGGATCAAGAACGTCCACAATGCGATGAGCAAGAAGAAGTAGGTGAACATGATGCGACACGGTCAGGCAGCTCTCGAATTCCTCACGACCTATGGCTGGGCCTTCCTTGTCATCCTCGTGATGATCGGCGCCTTGGCCTATTTCGGCGTCATCAACCCGAACACCTTCCTCCCGGAGAAGTGCATGCTGTCCCAGGAATTCGGCTGCAAGGACCACCTCCTCACCTACGTGAGCGCGAGCGCGGTGAACGTCTCGACGCCGGGCTTGCACAACGCGGTTGGGGACTCGATGGACCTGGTCTTCAGCGAGGCCATCAACGCGGTCCCGACGGAGGCCAACTCGGAGACGGACTTCATCTTCAGCACGAACGGGGACAATTTCCCCACGGCGAC
>CAZSAS010000047.1:0-6499 GCA_964604855.1 uncultured Methanosarcinales archaeon | reverse complement strand
TGGAGGTCGCCTCCGTCCGGCGTGCACGCGGCGCTGATGTTCTCGTTGGCGCTCACGTTCCGCTGCACCTGGGCCGTGAAGACCGTGGCCGTGACGCCCGTCACCGTTTCGCGCACCGTCGCGTGCACTCGGAGCTCGCCGTCCTGCCGGACGAGGCCGGCGACGCCGGTGCCGTTGGCCGAGGCAGCGACGATGATGGGGGGGCGGGCGTCGCACGTGACGACGGTGCCGTTGCTCGCCTGGATCCTGTTGCCGGCGTCGTCCGCGCTGCGCGCATCCACCCGGAGCTTGAGGAGTTCCTTGTCGTGGCAGTTCGCCGTCACGGTCGCGGTGCACGTGAGCCCTTCGCAGCCCGTGACGCGCGCGTTCGCGCTGCCGAGCGCGATGTCGACGTTGCGTTCCGTGAAGCTGGCCTTGGTGTCGTCGAACCTGACTGTGACCATCGTCGGTTCGCCGTCGGCGAGGTAGCAATGGCTGTCGACGCAGTGCTCGGTACTGAGGCTCGCGACGCGCGGCCGCGTCTGGTCGAGCGTGAAGGCGTGGGTGAGCGTCCCCGGCGTCGAATGACCGCCGATGGTGAACTCGTAGGGCACGGTGACGGTGGCGTTGTCCGGTCGGAGCCTGATGTTGTCGAGCGTGCAGAGGTTCTTCCCCGTCGTCCCGTTCCATACGCAGTCATCGCCGAGAATGAGCGTGACGCTCGTGTAGCCCTCGGCCACGACGGGGTCGTTGTGGAAGGCGCTGAGGTCGAGCACCAGGCGTCCCGCCGGCTCATCCGTCTCGAAGACGACCTGCACGCTCTGCTCGTAGCCGGGGTTGACGTAGGAGACTTCCTGGCCGTTCTTGAGCACCTGGAACCCAGAGATGCTGGCGGCGCTGGCGGCGGGGAGAGCGAAGAGCGCGAGCAGGATGAGCGGCAGGAAGGTGCGGACGGAAGGGCGGGAGCGGAGCTGGAGGAGCGTATAGAATCCTGTCCGTGCCGTCACCCTCGCATCCACCTCTCAGACAAGGTCTTCCACCGACGAGAGGGTTTATAAAGTTTGTTCTGGGGAGGAAACCGGCATTCCTACGCGACCTGGCCGTCCTTCACGGTCTGCGTGCCGAGGACGGCGCCGTCAGCGGAGAGCGGCGCGCCGTCGCAACGCACCGTTCCAGACTGCACAGTGATCTTTACTTTGAAAAATTCGTCGATGGTGATTTCCTTTTCGCCTTGCTCAAAACCTTCAATCAAGACTGGAGTGCCCGGGGCCGCGCCCGGCACCTCGAGGACCTCGAGCATGCCATCCCCGGCCTGCGCCGCGAGGAGCATGCCCCTGCTCTCGACGCCGCGCAGCTTCGCCGGCTTGAGGTTGTCGACGAGGATGATCCGCTTGCCGAGCAATTCTTCGGGCTTGTAGTACGGGACGAGCCCGGAGACGATGACGCGTTCCGTGCCCGAACCGTCGTCGACGTGCTCGATGTAGAGCTTGTCCGCTTTCGGGTGTTTCTCCACCCGCACGATTTTCGCGACGATGAGCTTGAGGTCTGCAGGAGTGATGACGCGCTCGGCCGGCCCGAAGTGGAGGGGGTCGATAGGACGCCAGACGATCTCGGGATCATTAATCTTCAGCTCACCGAGCGAATCACCTAAGTTTTCGAAAGAGAGCTTCTCTACTCCGAGTTGTTTTTGCACCTTCTCACAATAGCCAGGAACAATTGGCCCTAGGAGAATGCTTAAATCGCGAACAAGGTGAGCGCAAACTGCTATTTCCTGTTTCTTTGCATCAGGATTTTTCCAGGGTTCTTCACCCTGAAAATACTGATTACCAAGTTGACTGAAAAGGAGAATTCTCTGCACAACCTGCCGAAAAGCATAACGTTCATACTCATGGGAGAACTCAAGCCCGACACTCTTACCGATGAGATTTTTGTAGAAAGTCAAGTGGGCTTGATCAAGGGTGGGGAGTTTCCCTCCATATTTACTCTTGATGAAACTCAAGGTCCGATAGACAAAATTCGCAATATTTCCAATCAGTTCAGTGTTAATCCTTTGCGTGAAATCCTCGAGATTAAGATCGATATCAGTCATTGAATGTGTCAAGTTAGCCGCGTAGTAGAACCTGAGGAATTCCGTGTCCGGCACTTTCTCCGCAAACTCCTTCGCAGTGAGGAACGTCCCTCGTGATTTTGACATCTTCTCGCCGTCCACGGTGAGGAAGCCATGAACGATTATATCACTCGGGCGCGCCCAACCGCTTGCATGGAGCACGGCGGGCCAGAAGAGGAGATGAAAGTAGATGATATCCTTGCCGATGAAGTGCCGGATGAGCGAACTGTTCCAGACCTCTTTCACCTTCTCCGTCCCGCCGACGAGATGCGCTAGGCTGGAGATATAGCCGATCGGAGCGTCGAGCCAGACGTAGAAGTATTTATTGTTTCCAGGTATCTTAAAGCCGAAGTACGGGCCGTCACGGCTGATGCACCAGTCGTCGAGGCCGCGTTCGATCCAGTTGAGCATCTGGTTCTTGACTTCCTGTTGGAGTGGAGTGTCTTTGAGCCACTTTCGTAGGCCGGCGATCACGCCGGGGTCGCTCAGCTTGAAGAAAAGGTGCGTGCTCTTCCGCAGCACTGGGGTGTCGCCGCTCAAGACGCTGTACGGCTCAATTAGGTCTGTCGGCTTGTACGTCGCGCCGCACTGCTCGCAGACGTCCCCGTATTGGTCGGCTGCATTGCATTTCGGGCAGGTGCCCTTGACGAACCGGTCGGGGAGGAAGCGCTCGTCCTTCTCGGAGTAGAGCTGCTCGATCTCCTTCTCGTAGATGAGGCCAGCCTCCTGGAGGGTTGCGAAGATGCTCTCCACGAGCTGCCGGTTCTCCTCGCTGTCCGTCGCGGAGTAGGAGTCGAAGACGACGCCGTAGCGGGCGAAGTCTTCCTTGTGTTCCTCATACCACTTCTTGATGAACTCCTGCGGGGTGACGCCTGCCTTCGCGGCGTTGATCTCGATGGGGGTGCCGTGCTGGTCGTCGGCGCAGCAGTAGACCGCATCCTTGCCCGAGAGCTTGAGGAACCGGACGTAGACGTCCGTCTGGACATACTCGACGAGGTGGCCGATGTGAATCGGGCCGTTCGCGTAGGGCAGCGCGCTCGTCACGACGATGTCCGGATCCTTCTTCGAGGTCACGACGGGAGAAGACCATAAAGAGTTTTATAAATATTCGTATCGGCCCGAGTCGGAAGGGAATAAGTGAGGGAATAAGAGAAGCGGCGACACCTTACTCGTCGTCATCGTCGTCCGCTTTGGCAGCGGGCGCGCCTTTCTTCTTCGGGTCCTTCAGCTTCTTCGTGATGCCGAGCTTCGCCTTGCACTGGCCGCAGCTGAAGACGTACGCCTTGACGCCCTGCCAGCTCTTGCGCGTGTACTCGGTCGTCGCCTCGCCGGCGTGGCCGCACGCCGGGCAGACGTACTCGACGTTCACGACGAGGCTGGCCTCGTGCTGCGCCTTCGGCTCGGCGTAGCCGCACCGCGGGCAGTCATACGTGGGACTCGTCTTCTTGGGCTTCTTCATCAAGCCCTTATGGCACTGCGGGCACTCCTTGCGGAAGGCCCACGCCACGATCTTCCCTTTGGGCACGAGCGCGCGCCGGGTGAAGTAGACACATTCGTCGACTGATTGTGGTTGCCTGAGCGCCATGGCAGTGTCTTGTCAGGGGTCCTTTTTATCTCTTTCGCTAGTCGATGATTGTCGCGAGGAACATCATGATCGTGTTCACCGGGATGATGGCGATGAGGACGCCGATGACGAGGCCGCCCCAGAAGAAGGTGAGCACGCCCGTCGCGAGGCTGATGGCCGCGAAGAGCCACTTCCCGACCTGGACGTCGCTGAACAGGATGAAGATGAGCGCGCCGGCACCGCCCGCGACGAGCGCCCACCACGGGTTGAACAGGCCGAAATACTTGAGCACGTCCACGCCCACCGCGAAGGGAATCTTCCAGATGTCCGTGACGAAATCGAGGAAGAGGGCGAGGAGCAGGACGAACAGGACGAACAGGATGGCGAGCAGCGTGAGGACGAGAAGCGCGTTCTGGATGACGAGCTGCATCAGGGGGTTGTCAGGCAGCACGGCCGCGAGCGCCTGCTGGAGGAGCCCGCTCACACCTTCCAAGACCATGACTCGTCCCTGGGCATCCAGGATTTATAAGTGCTTCGGCAGGGCGTGCGCCCGACGACGGGGACATCAGGAGCGCTTGACGGGCGTGAGCGGGAGCGCTTTCATCGCCTGGCGGAACCCTTCGTACCGGGCCACGTTCTCGCGCGTCATGGCGCGCATGCACGCCTCCTCGAGGATGAGCCGATGCCCGTCCAGTATCCTCTTGACGCCGCGCTTGCGCGGCCTGTTGATCGCGTAGAGCTCGATGCACTCGCGGTAGCCGTCGCGGAACTCAGGAGAGCCAGGAGGGACAGGGAAGAGCGCCTTCGTCTTCTCGAGAATGTCCGCGTCCTCCTCGACCTTCCGCTTCGGCTGCTTCTCCCGGAGCGGCCGGTCGCGATGCGGATTGCCCAAAGCTCCCTCCGAGATTTGAACTCGGGGCCTCTTCCTCTTCGGATTCCTCCTTTACCAAGGAAGCGCGCTACCGCTGCGCCAAGGGAGCACGCCGTCGAGGGTCAACGGACGGTTTAAAAAGGTTTCCGCCTCATCCGTTCACACAAAACCTTTAAAAGCTTCGAACAAGTGAAGAAGAACCATGCCGAAGGAAGACGACGTCCTCTACGAGATCGACGAGATCAAGAAGGAGCTCAAGAGGATCGAGGAGCAGCAGCAGAAGATCCTCGAGGACGAGACCGTCATCATGAACCGGACGCAGGCGCTCCTCGCCGAGGAGGACCGGATGGAGAAGAAGCTCACCCGGATGAAGTACAGCGACATCACCAAGTGGCGCGCCGCCATCTGGGAGAACTGCCGCTTCAAGCAGACCCGGGCAGGGGAGAAGGCGATCAGCTATTGGTGCCAGAAGCTCGACGCGCCGTGCCGCTTCGAGGACTGCCCGCTCAACCAGTGGTGAAGTCAATATTTAAAAACTCCTTCTCGGTCTCCCGCTTCGCGGGGGTCGCATAGCCTGGTCAATTGCGCGGGACTTAAATCCGCAAGGAAGATATCCCGTCCCTCAGTGGGTCCGGGGGTTCGAATCCCTCCCCCCGCAGTCGATGAAGCAGGAATCATCAACAAGCATGCAGTTACGACTCACCATTAGCTCAGTTCTGTTACTCATCTTGTTCGGAGTCAGCCAAATTATTCCCGCCGATAAAAAATTTGATATTATTACTATTAGAACTCGGGTTGAAAACCTTTACGGAAGTAGCGTTGAAAATATCTCTCGTACCATTTCTTCTCTTCATCATCCCTCTGGCTTTAGAAAAGACATATTACCTAAGAAAACCATCTTGGCTGCGAAAGCTCCGGGAGGGAGCGTATGATGCAGCTATTTTGCTCATCGCGATTTCTCTCTGGGCAACGATAATAATCTGGACGGGACTTTTTATTGCAACACTTTTCGGAGCATATAGTGGACCATTCTTTGTTGCATGGTTGATAATCTGGTTATTAATTACCATAGGAAGCGGGAGTTACTTTCCATTAAGAAAATAGATGAAAAAGTCTTTGTTTAATGTTGAGATAAACCATCACCGTCGCGGCCGTCGGCCGCCGACATTGCCCCGTCGAGGCGGACCCCGAGAACCGTCACCTCCAGGACCGCCTCGTGAGCTTCGCGAACCGCCCCGTGACGGGCCGCGGCCACCGCTTCTCGGACCGCCCCTGCTGCCGTCCCGCGGCGGGCGTTGCGGGCTCGGCGGGATGCGCTCGAGCACGCCCCAGTTGCGGAACGTCAGTTTCTCGATCTCGTCGTCGTAATGGTCCATGATCCCGTCGAACTTGCGGTAGTCGTCCTCGGCGAGGAAGGTGATGGCGTCGCCGTCCGCTCCTTGCCGTGCGGTGCGTCCGACGCGGTGCGTGTACGTCTCGGGCTCGTCGGGCAGGTCGTAGTTGAAGACGTGCGTGATGCCGTCGATGTGCAGCCCACGCGCTGCGACGTCGGTGGCGACGAGGACGCTGAACTTCTTCGCCTGGTAGGCCTTGACCGTCTCTTCCCGTTTCGCCTGGCTCATGTCGCCGTTCAGGGCCTCGGCGGCGATGCCGCGCTGCCGCAGCTCGCTCGCCACGTGGTCGGTCGCGACGATGGTCCGGCAGAACACGAGAGCGTGCACGTCCGGCTCCTGCTTGAGCAGGTGATGCAGGAGGCTGATCTTCTGCCATGGGTTGACGACATAATAGCCTTGGAAGAGGTGGCCGCGCACCTCGTCGCTCTTCGCCCTGATCAGGACGGGTTCGCGCATGTAGTCGCGGCTGATGACCTCGATGCGGTAGTCGATCGTGGCGCTGAACAGCAGGGTCTGGCGCTCGTCCGGCGTGGCGTCGATGACCTGCTCGATGTCCTCGATGAAGCCCATGTCGAGCATCCGGT
>CAZSAS010000046.1:3898-6535 GCA_964604855.1 uncultured Methanosarcinales archaeon | reverse complement strand
CGAGCACGCGTTACCTGTATCTGCCGGCGCTGAACGACCAGAACCGCGCCATCACCATGATGGAGGACACGCCCTTCTCGTGGAGCATCCAGGCGGCGGGCCCCTTCGTCGACCTCAACGCGACAAACGCCAGCATCGGGAGCGGCACCTTTGGCTTCAACGTCTCGTTCAGCGCGGACACGACGAGCGTGAACTACACCATCGGGAACGGCACGGCAGTGTGGAGCAACCGCTCATGGAACGCGACGCAGATCGGCGACGTGGGCTATCGGCTCCTCCGGGAGTTCGACGGCCGCTTCCTCCCGGCCGGCAACTGGACCCTGAACATCACCGCCGGGAACGGCACGGCGACGAGGAGCGAGGCCGCGGCGTGGGAGAGCATCTCCACCATGACGAACAGCATCACGAGCAGCGCCAGCCAGAGCGCCACGATTGGCGGCGCGAACATCACCTTCACCTTCAACGTGAGCGTGAAGAGCGCAGGGAGCACGGTCAAGGCCTTCCTCGCCCTCTCGAGCGGCGGGAACACCTTCCTCGCGAGCCACGCCCGGCTCAGCGACGGCACGCAGACCGTGACGGTGAGCGGGAGCCCGGATTACAGCGGCAGCCCGGGGAACGTGACGATTGACGGCGTCACGAGCGTGCCGAGCTATGTCACCATGCCCTTGGCGGACGTCGCCGCCCAGATCAGGAACGAGCAGCTCACCCTCACCATCGAGCCCTACGCGAGCCTCGTGCCGGGGAGCTATTCCGGCAGCTACGGCTTCGGCATCTTCGGATAGACCATGAAAACCCTCCTGTTCCTCGTCGGACTCTGCCTCCTCCCCCTCGTCCTCGCAGCCCCCATCATCGAGACTGGCGGCACGATCACGCTCAATAACAACGAGAACAACACCCTCACCGTCACCTTCAACGCGCCCGGCGGTGACGGAGGGGGCGGCGGTGGAGGGGGCGGCGGTGCGACCGAAGGCGACAATCCCTGCCTCGAGACCCCGCCGAGCACGAGCCACATCTACGATCTCCTCGAGACGGGAAAAGACTATACGCTCAGCGCGACGGGCAGCGGGTTCCTCATCAGGAAGGTCACCTTCACGGCCGAGAAGGACCGTGAAGAAGGGGCCACCTTCACGCTCACGCACGTCCTCCACATCGCCTGCGAGGCCGTGCCGAGCATCGGCACGGGCCTCATCGCCCTCGGCTACGAGCGCATCGACTACGTCGGGGTCTCCCCGGACGAGCTCTCGAACGTCAGGATTGAGTTCCAGCTCGCCGCTGACGACCTCGGAGGGACAGCTCCTGACGAGGTGCGGCTTCTCCGCTATCACCTGAGCAATTGGGAGCCCGTCCCGACGAGCCTCGTCGCCCGAGGCGCGAAGACGATCAGCTATCGGGCTGAGAGTCCGGGATTGAGCACGTTCGCCATCGCCGTGCCCGCGCCCGCCAGCACGCCAGGCGGCGACCAGGAACCCGGGCCCGTCGCCGCTGGCGACACGGTCACCGGCGATGTCGCGGCCGGCGCCGGGGAGGGCGAGCCCGCGCCCAGCGACGCCGGACAGGACACCGCTCCAGACACGAGCACGACGCCGCGCGTCGTGCAGACCATCCCGTGGGCGGGGTTCATCATCGTCCTCATCGTGGGCGGCGTGCTCGGCGGCTACTATGTCGTGAGCAACCGGCGCCGCGTTTCCGAAGTGAACGAGGCGGCTGTCGAGACGCCGCCGGAAGAGCACGAGGCGATGATGGGCATCGCCGAGATCCCGGATGACGCCCTCGCTGCGCCAGACCCGGTCGCGAAGCTCCGCCGGTATGTCGACAAGGAGCTGCGTCAGGGCTATCCGCGCGACGCGATCGCGAGCCAGCTCCGCGGCTCGGGATGGCCGGAGACCACCATCGCTGCGGTGCTCGACGAGTTCGGGCCGGAATACCTCCGCGCGCGTGGCATGCACCCGCACGACGACTACGAGAAGGCCCAGGCGTTCATCACCGAGAAGCTCGAGCTCGGCTACGACATCGCGGCCATCCGGGAGAGCCTGGTCAAGGTCGGCTGGGACGCGACCCTGCTCGACACGCTGATCCGCGACCTCCAGTCGGAGCGCGCGTCCGAGACGGCGTTGTACAGCGAGGAAGCCCTGGACAAGCTCCGCGCCTTCATCAAGGCCGAGCTGGCCAGCGGCCACACGCGGGAACAAGTGAAGCAGAGCCTCCTCGCTGCCGGTTGGCAGGAGAAGGCGCTGGACGAGGAGCTGCAACGGGTCAATTGAATTCTGCGTCATCTCTCAGGCGTGCTTGAGAAGAACGTACGGGAACTTCTCAAATCCATAAACTATAAATATGAGTTCATTTTAACCCTTCTTTGTTGACCTTAAGTCAACGAATCATTATCGTGGTGGACCCATGACTGCGAAGAAGACCAAGAAGCCGGGAGTGAGCAAGGAGGACCTCCTCGGCCAGCTCCAGCGCCTCCAGGCGGAATTCGAGAACTACCAGAAACGGGTCGAGAAGGAACAGGAAGCCTTCCGGCAGCGCGCCGCTGCCGAGGTCCTCGTCGACCTCCTCCCCCTCCTCGACACGTTCGAGCTCGCCTTCAAGAACCATCAGGGGGCGGGTGACAGCTTCTACCAAGGAGTGGAGCTCATC